>JAMFRU010000062.1 GCA_026224875.1 Acidocella sp. | reverse complement strand
TTTTTTTTTTTGGTTTCGCCGGGGCCCGCCTTCGGGTTTTTCCCTCGGGGGTGGTGGCTCCCACCTAAAAAACCTTTTTTTTGGGGGACCCAGGGGCTGGGCGGCGGGGGGGGGGCCGGGGCCCCCCCCCCCCCCTTTTCCGTGGAAACACCCGTGCTCTCAGACCTCATCCGCCGTGTGTGGCAGGAAGGCCGCCGCCAGGCCGATGAGGGGGAGGAAGGAGCAGACGGTGTAGACGTATTCTATGCTGGTGTGGTCCGCGAGTATGCCCAGCACTGCTGCGCCGATGCCGCCCATGCCGAAGGCGAGGCCGAAGAACAGGCCCGAGACCATGCCGGTGCGGCCGGGCATCAGCTCCTGGGCGTAGACGACGATGGCGGAGAAGGCGGAGGATAGCACCAGCCCGATGATTATGCTGAGGCCGATGGTGGCGGGCAGGCCGGCGTAGGGCAAAGCGAGGGTGAACGGCACCACGCCGGCGATCGAGCCCCAGATGACGCGCTTGCGGCCGATGCGGTCGCCCACCGGGCCACCCGCCACCGTGCCCACGGCGGAGGCAGCCATGAAGATGAACAGGTCGAGCTGGGCGGCCCGGATATCCAGATGGAAGCGGTGCATCAAGTAGAAGGTGTAGTAGCTGGTGAAGCTGGCCAGATAGAAGAATTTCGAGAAGATCAGCGCCACCAGCACCGAGAGTGCGGCGATGACGCGGTTGCGAGACAGGGTAGGGTGGCCCGCAATGGCCTTACGCGGCTTGCGGCTTGCATGGCCATTGGACTGGTACCAGTGCCCGATGGCGGCAAGAATCCCCATGCCGGCCAAAGCCGCGAAGGCGAACCAGGCGATGCTGCTGCGCCCGTGTGATAAGATGAACACCGCCGCCAGCAGCGGCCCCAGCGCCTGGCCGGCATTGCCGCCGACCTGGAACACCGATTGCGCCAACCCATGCTGCCCGCCCGAGGCCAGCCGGGCGATGCGCGAGGATTCCGGATGGAAGATAGAGGAGCCCATGCCGAGCAGCGCCGCCCCCGCCAGCAGGGTGACGTAGCTGGGCGCAAAGGCCAAAGTCACCAGCCCCAGCAAGGTCAGCCCCATGCCAATGGGCAGGGAATACGGCTGCGGCCGACGGTCGGTATAGGCGCCGATCACCGGTTGCAGCAACGAGGCGGTGATTTGATACGTGAGGGTCAGCGCGCCGATCTGAGCGAAGTTCAGGTTAAACCCACCCTTGAGGATGGGATACACCGCCGGCAATAGCGATTGCAGCATGTCGTTGAGCAAATGGCAGACGCTGATGGCGCCCAGCACAACGCCCGCCGTGCCGCTGGCCCGCGCCGGGGCGGCAATTGTTTGACCCATGGGTAGCTCCTTTTTCCCGGCACCTTTGTGGCGTCCGGCCGTGTTGCGTGTGACGATAGCGGAGACTACAGAGAGGGTGCGCGGCCTGCCACCGCAGTTAGGCCGATAACTTACGGGAGTAGGCCATGGTCCGGAATAGCAAGGTCGAATTTTTCGATGATGTGCAGCGTCCGCTCATCGCCCTCGGCAATGATTTCCCCGACGGCCATATCGTACTCCCGCACCGGCACCGCCGCCACCAGCTGCTATATGGTGCCGCGGGCACGGTACTGGTCAGCACGGCGGAGGGCAGCTGGATGATCCCGCCTGAGCGCGGCATCTGGATACCGGCCGGGGTGGAGCATGAGGTGAAAATGCTGGGTGATGTGAATTTGCGCAGTCTGTATTTGGAGCCCGGCACCATCGACGGCATGCCCGACGCTTGCGAGGTCGTCGGCATCTCCCCTTTCATGCGCAGCTTGATGCTGGAAGCCGTGGACTTGCCGGTGGAATACGACCCGGAAAGCCGGGCCGGGGCGCTGATGACGCTGATCCAGCATGAGCTGCAGCAACTCCCGGCCCAGCCACTGGCCCTGCCTATGCCGGCGCACCCGGCCCTGGCCGCGCGCTGCCGCGCCTTCCTCACCGGCCCCACCCCGCATGAGACGATCGATGCCTGGGGCCAGGCTTTGGGCATGAGCCGGCGTGCCTTCACCCGGCTGTTCCGGCGCGAGACCGGTATCAGCTTCGTCGCCTGGCGCCAGCAGGCTTGCCTGCTGGCCGCATTGCCCCGGCTGATCGCGGGCGAGCCCGTCACGCTGGTGGCGCTCGACCTCGGCTATGACAACCCGGCCGCCTTCACCACCATGTTCAAGCGCAGCCTCGGCCTCTCGCCGCGCAATTACCTGAAACAAAACACGTAAGCATTGATTGCCCAAGCCACATTAATTGCGTGGACTTCACGCGGCCGTAACTGATGGCTGCTTGCAACGAAAGAATCAGCTGCTACATCATTACAAAGCCTGGAAGGACGATACGTGACCGCTTCTGCCCCCTGTATTTTGGCCGCGTTGATGACCCGATTGGACTTGGTTTGGCCATTATTGCCCCGTAAGGTGGCGGTATGACGACCGACAGCAGCACACTGAACGCCTCCGAAGCCGAACTCGCGCAATTGGTTGTCGAAACCCTTAATCTCGACCAGGCGGCGGCGGATATCGACCCCGATGCGCCGCTTTATGGAGAGGAAGGGCTGGGGCTCGATTCCATCGACATGCTGGAAATCTCCCTGACCGTGTCGCAGCGCTACGGCGTTAAACTGCGGGCCGATGAGGAGAATAATGTCGAGATTTTCAGGTCGCTGCGTAGCCTGAATGCGTATATTCAGGCGCATCGCGAGCCTTAAATGCGGGCCCCCTCCCGCTCTTCCCAAGCGAGCCGCCCGCCCCATCTGGCGTGGCTCGCCATCGTCATCATCCCGGTGACGTCACATCTCATTATTTGGTGGACCCGGCATATCCACCTCGGCCTGAGCACCAGTTTCGGCGGGCTGTTCAAGCTCGGTTTCGTCACCGTCTCGGTGATTACCCATTGGGGGATTTATGCCAGCGTGCTGGCGGGGTTCGCGCTCACCTTGCGGCCCGGGCATACCCCGCTCATCACCGCCATGGCACGGCGCATGCATGGGCCGCTGAGTGCCGAGATGCTCAGCTATACGCGCAAGGTCACCATCGCCTGGGCGCTGTTCTTTGTGGTGCAGCTTGGCATTTCCGTGGGGCTGTTCTGTTTTGGCTCGCTGGTGGCTTGGTCATTTTTCGTCAATATTCTCGATATTCCGCTGGTGGCATTGATGTTCGCGGCGGAGTACGCCATCCGCCTGCGCGTGCTGCGCGACCCGCCGCGCCACTCGCTGAAGGCCATCATAGGCATGATCTGCGAAGCGTTTCCGAATGAGCACGGCCCGGCTTTGGCTAACGAGATCGCGGAGCCGGAGGCGTGAGCGCCACCGCGGAATATGGGCAGGTTATCACAGCCATGCGCGCCGGCGGGCCGGTGTCCGCTTTGGTATTCCAGGCCGAGGCGGCGGCACTCGCGGCGCAGCTGCCGGGGCATGCGCATGTCATCAACCTGTGCACGGACCGCTACCGTTTTTTCACCGGGCTGACGGCAGCACTGCAACGGGGCCAGGTTACGTTGTTGCCCTCGGCCAATGTGCCGGCAGCCCTCGCGGCGCTGGCGGAAGACTATCCTGATTTATACGTGCTGACCGATGGTGCCCGCCCGGCGCTGCCGTGCCTGGACTATCCCGAGCTGACGGGCACCCATGGCGAATACCCATTTGACCTGCCGGATGACCAGCCGGCCGTCGTGCTCTTCACCTCCGGCTCCACCGGCCGGCCGAAGCCCGCGGCTAAGTCCTGGTCCGTGCTGCGGCAAAGCGCGCTTGCGGCGGGTGCCAGGCTGGGTGTCGCCGGGCTGGAGGGTGCCACGATTATTGGCACCGTGCCGCATCACCATAGCTATGGGCTGGAATCTGTTATCCTGCTTGGCCTGCTGCACGGGCTCACCATCGATGCCAGCTGGCCGCTCTACCCGGCCGACATCCGCGCCGCCCTTGCCCGCGCGCCCGGCAAACGCATTCTGGTGACAACGCCGGTGCATCTGCGCGCTTTGCTCGCCGAGCCTGAGAACATGCCGAGTGCGGATTTGATTCTGTCCGCCACCGCCCCTTTGCCGGTGGAGCTGGCGCAGGCGGCGGAGGCCTGTTTCGGCGGGGTGCTAATGGAGATTTACGGCTGCACCGAGGCTGGGCAGATGGCTACCCGCCGCACCGCGGTTGAGGCCAACTGGACCTGCCTGGAGGGCGTGGCCCTGCACCAGGACGCGCTCGGCACCTGGGCCAGTGGCCCCGCTATACCCGGGCCGACTTTATTGCACGATGCGATTGAGCTGACCGGACCCGGGCATTTTACCCTTGGCGCCCGCGCGGCGGATCTCGTCGATGTTGCCGGCAAACGTGCCTCGTTGGCAAATTTGAACCACCAACTGTTGGATATTCCCGGTGTGCAGGATGGGGTGTTTGTGATGGGCGAGGTGCAGAATGGTACCGTGCCGCGCCTTGCCGCCGTGGTGGTGGCACCTTCGCTCACCCAGCGCGGCTTGATGGCGGCATTGCGCCAACGTATCGACGCCGCGTTTTTGCCGCGCCCGCTGCTGCTGGTGGAGGAGCTGCCGCGCAACGCTCTGGGCAAACTGCCGCGCGCGGATTTGCTGCGCCTCCTCGGCCAGGCGTCTTGAATATGTGGCACACGCAAAGCTTTACGCTTCCAGAAGATCATCCCAGCGCCGCGGGGCATTTTCCGGGCAACCCGATCATTCCCGGCGCGGTGCTGCTGGATGCGATTATCGCCGCCGCAACCGGTGAGGCGCCGGATGTGCTGGTGCATAATACCAAATTCCTACGCCCGGTGCCGCATGGCACGGATTTACAACTTCGTTGGCAGGAAGCGGGCGGATCAAAAATCCGCTTCGAATGCCGGACCGGCGATGATGCGCTGGTGCTGAGCGGTATGCTAACGGCGGGGGCCACGCCATGACCGAGACCTCGCGCGTTCAGGAATGGGTGAGCCGGCCCGAGCGCGGCTCGCCGGCGCTGCTGCGGCTGGGGGTGAATACGGCCCGTGGCCTCGGACGTCCGGTCGCGCGGCTGCTGCTCTATCCTCTGTGCCTGTATTTCATGCTGTCCTCGCCCGCGGCCGCCCGCGCCTCGGGTGCTTATTTGCGCCGCGTACTCGGCCGCGCCCCGCGCTTGCGCGACCGTTTTGGCCATTTCCTCACCTTCGCCCGCTGCCTGCTGGACCGTGTGTTCCTGCTCAACGATGAGAGCGACGATTTTGAGGTGACCGTGCATGGCGAGGAGATTTTGCGTGAGATCGAGCGCCAGGGCGGCGGCTGCATTTTGTTCGGCGCGCATTTCGGCAGTTTCGAGGTGGCCCGCGCCATCGGCCGCCGCCGCCGCCAGGATTTGCCGATCAGCCTGCTGATGTACGAGGAAAATGCGCAGAAAATCCGTATCGCACTGGCCGCTATCAACCCGAATTTGGCCACCGAGGTGATCGGCCTCGGGCGGCTGGATTCGCTGATTATGGTGGCGGACCGGCTGAAACAGGGGCATTTCATCGGCGTGCTGGCGGACCGCAATGTTGATGGCAAGGATCTGGTGAAATACGATTTTCTCGGCGCCCCAGCCTCTTTCCCGCAAGGCCCGTTCCGCGTCGCGCAGATGCTGCAGCGCCCGGCGGTGCTGATGGCCGGCATCTATCGCGGCGGCCGGCGCTATGAGGTGCATTTTGAATTGCTTGCCGACGCGTCCGTTATCCGCGATGGCAGCTGGCTCGAAACGGTGATGACGCGTTACGTTTCCCGGCTGGAGCATTTTTGCCGCGCCGCCCCGCACAACTGGTTTAATTTTTATGATTTCTGGGGCTGATTTGCGCCGTTTTGTTTTGGTTTTGTGCTTGCTGTTTGCCCCTGCTGCTCATGCACAAGATGCTCATGCGCAAGATTGGGGTCTGCCGCAGCTTATGCAGTCCTTGGCGCAAACCCGCAGCGCTTCTGCGGATTTTACCGAGCGCCAGACATCGCCCGTGCTCAGCGCCCCGCTGATCAGCACCGGGACGCTTACCTACACCGCGCCGTTTTATCTGCGCAAAACCACTGCTTCGCCCACGCCCGAGGATTTTGTCCTCGACCATGACAAAATCACCCTCACCAGCAGCCAGGCCGGTGGCACCCGCGTGTTCACCGTCAACCAGGATCCGCGCATTGCCGGGCTGGTGGAAGGTATACGCGGCACGCTGGCCGGTGATCTTCCCGCACTGGAAACGTTTTTCAATGTAAGCCTGAGTGGGAATGTTACCAATTGGCAGCTGCAACTTCTGCCAAAGACCCCGGCTCTCGCACGGTTTTTACGCTCCATCACCATCAATGGTCACCAGAACGATATCGATATCATCGACACCGCCGGCGCCGATGGCGGCGACTCCCGCATGAGCATCCGCCCGATTACAGATGCGCCGTAAAGTCCTTGGTCTTTGGCTGCTGCTGCTCGTGGTGTGCGGGCTCATCGCCGCGCGCACAAACTACCGCACCGATATGGGCGATTTCCTCCCCCATTCCTCCTCGATGGCGCAGCAGGTTCTGGCCGGACAGGTGAATGGCGGGGCAGCCTCGCATATCGTGCTGCTCTCCCTCTCCGGTGCGCCCATGCCGGTGCTGGCCACGCTGAGCGATACGCTTGCAACATCGTTGCGGAAACAACCAGGCTTTCTCGACGTGATGAACGGCGGTGATGCCTCCTTCGCCGGGGTGCAGAATTATGTGTGGCAAAACCGCTATTTGTTGAGTCCTGGTGTTACAGCTGCAAAATTCTCGGCCGCTGGGCTGCATGCGGCGCTGGAAAGCGATTTATCCGTGCTCAATTCCGAACTGGGCCTGGCACTTGGCCAAAGCCTGCCGAGCGACCCCACCGGCGAGATGTTGCTGCTGCTGAATCAGTTTAGCACCACCACCGGCCCGGCGCAGCAAAACGGCGTATGGGCAGCACCGGATGGTAGCGCCGCATTGCTGCTGATACACACAGCAGCGCCGGGGTTTGATTTGGATACGCAACAGCAGGCGCTGGCGCAGATTACCACGCAATTCGCCAGCTCCCGCGCCGCCACGCCAGGGGCAGCAGCGGCGGCTTTGCAAATGAGTGGGCCGGGCGTGTTTGCCGTACATATCCGCGACACCACAAAGGCCGATGTTTCGCGACTCTCCATGCTTGCGTTGCTCGGGGCGGCGGGGCTTCTGGCTTTTGCTTATCGCTCGCCGCGCGTGCTGCTGCTGGGCTTGCTGCCCATCGCCAGCGGCGCATTCGCCGCCATAGCCGCGGTGTCGCTGGCCTTCGGCTTCGTGCATGGCATCACGCTTGGCTTCGGCGTTACCCTCATTGGCGAATCGCTTGACTACGCCATCTATCTTTTCACCCAGACCGGGCGCGGTGAGCGGCCGGGCGAAACACTCTCCCGCATCTGGCCGACATTGCGCCTGGGCGCACTCACCTCCAGCGCCGGCTTCTGCGCCATGCTGTTTTCCAGTTTTACCGGCTTCGCGCAGCTGGGTTTGTTCTCCATCGCCGGGCTCGTCGCGGCGGCGGCCACTACGCGCTTCGTGCTGCCGCATTTCGTACCGCAAGATTTTTTTGCGGGTGGAGCGGATACTTTAGCAAAGCCGCTGCACGTGCTCATCCGCCACAAGCGTGCCGGGCGCGGGCTGCTGGTCACCGCTTTCATCGCCGCCATTATTTTGCTCCTGCTGCACCGGGGCGGCATGTGGGACGGCAATCTGCTCGACCTCAGTCCGATTTCAGCGTCGGACCAGCGGCTCGATCAGACCTTGCGCCAGGATCTGGCCGTGCCGGACCAGCGTTATTTCGCCGTCTTCACCGCCCCCGATGAGCAGCAGGCATTGCAAAAAAGCGAGGCGCTGGCGCCGGTGTTGAATGGTCTGGTGGCAGCGCGAGAACTCGGTGGCTTCGACCTGCCCAGCGCGATTTTACCCAGTCAGGCCACGCAACGCGCCGACCAGGCCGCTTTGCCCGATGCCGCCACGCTGCACGAGAATTTCGCGCAGGCCACATCCGGCCTGCCATTCAACCCCACCGCTTTCGCGCCGTTTTTCAAGGATGTCGTGGCTGCCAGAACTGCCCCCTTGCTCACCGCGGCCAGTCTGCCCCCGGCGCTGGCACTGCAATATGACTCACTGTTGACCCGTAATGGTTCCAGCTGGGTGGTGATGGTGCCTTTGCACGATGTCATCGACCCCGCCGGCATTGCCAGCGTGCTCAAAAAATCCGGTCCGGATTTTGTCGATCTCAATCAGGAATCCGATCGCCTGCTCGGTAATTTCCAGCATCAGGCTGTCATGCTGGCCGTCGCCGGAAGTCTCGCCATCCTGCTCCTGCTCTGGCTGGGTCTGCGCAGCGTACAGCGCGTCGTTGCCGTGGCCGCACCGCTCGCCGCCGCGGTAACCATCACCGCGGCCGTGCTCACATTGGGCGGCGCAAAACTCTCCATCTTCATGGTCGCGGGGTTTCTGCTCATCGTCGCCATCGGTTCCAACTACTGCTTGTTTTTTGAACGCAGCCAACCCGGCACGAAGGAATATCCGCGCGCGGTCGCTTCCATCGTGCTTGCCAATCTCTGCACCGTGGCGGCTTACGGCTTGTTGTCATTTTCCCGCATTCCGGTGCTGCACGACATCGGGCTGACCGTGGCCCTGGGCACGTTTTTAAGTCTGCTCTGCGGCGCGCTGCTAAGCACAAAGCCCGCGCCATGATCGAATGCCTGCACTACCCGGCCGCTGGCACCGCTGAAATACTACTGATCATGCTGCCGGGTGCTGGTATCAACGCGCCGGGTTTCGCCGCCAACGGAATGGTTTCCGCCGTGCAGGAGTGCGGGGCGGTGGAGGTTATTGTGGTCCAGCCAGATATAGGATTGTACCTTGATGACGGCGTGACCGAGGTTTTGCACCGCGAAGTGATAGAGCCCGCTTTGGCGCGCGGCGCTAAGCGCATCTGGCTACTCGGCATTTCCCTCGGCGGCATGGGCGCGCTGCTTTATGCCAGTGCGCATCAGCACAATATCGAAGGTGTTTTTCTCCTCGCGCCGTTTTTGAGCACACGCGGCACCACGGCGGAGCTGGCGAAAGCCGGCGGTCTGGCCAATTGGCGCGCCGAGAAATCAGCCGCCACGGCACCGGAGCAACGCCTGCTCACCTGGCTGCAAACGGACCGGGAAACCCCCGAAATCTACCTTGGCTATGCCTTGCAGGACCGTTTTGCCCAGGCACACAGGCTTCTCGCCGCCTGCCTGCCGCCAGAGCGTGTGGTGTCCCTGCCCGGCGGCCATGACTGGCCAAGCTGGAGCGCGCTTTGGCGGCAATTGCTCGCCGCAAAATCGTTTCCCGGCCATGCTGGACGATGCGCGGCGTGGTGATATACTGTGATGCTACGGAAACGGGATCATGAACATCTATACCGGCCCTGACAGCATGAAGGACCAAGCGGTGCCACTGCGCGGCGGCACGCGCTATGAGGATTTTTATCCCTATTACGCCGAATTATCAGCGCTCTCCGAATTGCGCAAAAATGCCGGCTTCGGCGTGCCGCTGGCCAGCGGCGTCGGCGGCCATGCGCTGCTCTACCTCAATGGCATACGTGTTGACCGCACCGCCGGCTACCCCGTTATACGCCTGTGCACGGAAGATGAAGACCCGGCCGAACATGGTGCCGGCATCGCCGTCAACTCGCATTACAGCAACGCCAATTGGATCGCGACCGAAGGCCGTGAATTTTTATGGCGCGGCGCGCTGGCACCAGGCGAACGCATGACGCATGCGGCCTATGAGCGCACCCAGGAAATGGCCAAAGCGCGCGGCATTCTCGATGGCGTGATCTTTCACAAGGAGTTTTTCCGCGATAAACCCGCCGGTATGAGCGACCGCGATTGCATGTACGAGCTCTCGATTGCCACGGATTACGGCGTGCAATTCGGCCGCGAGAGTTTCCGCGCGCGTGTGCCGCTGGACCGCGTTCGCATAGGTGCGATGGTGGACTATCTCAACGCGGTCAACGCTCCTTACCGCGCCGGAAAAATTTTCAAATGGAACATATTCAACAATAATTGTGTGCATGTGATTCATAACGCCTTCGCTACAACTGGACTCTGGGCCCCCATGAAGATTGGCGCGTTCATCCCTTTCGCCGTCTGGGGTTTCCCCGTGCCCAAAAACGCTTTTGTCGATGTCATGCGCCGCGCGAGCGATCTGCCGCTCGAAGATGCCCAGGCTTTGTATGAGGACGGACATATCCGCCGCAGCCTGCCTGCCACGGGATTATTGCCCACCGCACCAGGCGCGCTGCTCAGCATCGTGCCGCCTATTACCAACAACGATGTGTATAACGTGGATGGGCTCAAACTGATTTTTTTCGATAGTGTCGTCTGGGGTTCGTATCGTGGGCATTTAAAGCGGCTGGTTGCGGCCCCGCATAATGCCGATCTGCACGAAAATTTCCGGCATTTCGCCGCGCGCTATGCCGCCGCAGGCCAGGCCCGGCGCGGCAGATGGCTGCGTGGGGAGCGGGCATCGTTCCAAATTCATTACGAAAACCATATCGCCAACGCCGCCGAGACACTCGCACGCCAGATGGCGCGATTGGAAGTGGCATGAGCGGTTTTGCCCTCAGCGATTTCGCACTGGTCACCGGCCTCGGCGCGGGCACGCAAGCAAATTTTGCGGCCCTGCGCGAAGGCCGCAGCGCCCTCGCCCCTTGCCGTTTCGATGCGCTGCCGCTCGATGCCTATACCGCCGAAGTGCCGGAGCTCGACGCACTGCCCCTCACCGGCGAATGGGCCGCGTTCGACTGCCGCAACAATCGGCTCGCGGCTTTTGCCATGGCGCAGGATGGGTTTTTGGATATTGTTGCGGCGGCAAAATCCCGTTATGGCGCCGCGCGTATCGGGGTGTTTCTCGGCACCAGCACCTCAGGTATTCTGCAAACGGAAACTGCCTATTGCAATCGTGCGCCGGATGGCCAGCTACCAACGAGCTTCGATTACGGCCGCACGCATAACACTTACGCGCTGGGCCATTTCGTGCGCGACTATCTCGGGTTGCACGGCCCGGCCTTCGTCGTCTCTACGGCATGTGCGGCCACCTCCAAAGTTTTTGCCAGTGCGGCGCGCATGATCGCCGCTGGTCTGTGCGATGCCGCGATCGTTGGCGGTGCGGATACGCTCTGCGCCACGACGTTATTTGGCTTTCACGCACTGGGCGTGATGGCGGAAGGCCCGTGCCGTCCGTTCGATGCCGCGCGCAACGGCATTTCCATAGGCGAAGCGGCGGGGTTTGCGTTGCTGGAGCGCGCCGGACCACAGCACGGGTCCGAAATAATTATGCTCCTCGGCACCGGCGAAAGTTCCGATGCCTACCACATGTCCTCCCCGCACCCCGAAGGTGCCGGTGCGAGACGCGCCATGGAGCTGGCGCTGGCCGAGGCCAAGTTGAAACCTTCAGATATCGGCTACATCAATCTGCATGGCACGGCGACTCTGGCCGGCGATGCGGCGGAGGATTGCGCCATCTCAAATCTGTTCGGCAACAGGGTGCCCTGCAGTTCGAGCAAAGGTTTTACCGGCCATACTCTGGGTGCTTCTGGTGTGGTCGGCGCGGCGTTTTGTGCGCTCGCGCTGCGGCACGGGTTTCTGCCCGGCAGCCCGCATACGCAGAATGTCGATCCCAATTTTCGCGGCAATTATCTGCGCACCGGTAAAGTAGCCCGCATTACCCGCGCAATGAGCAATGCATTTGGTTTCGGTGGCGTAAATTGTAGTCTGGTGCTGGGGCTGGCAACATGATGCGCGTTTACGTGGAAGGTATCGGCCTGTTCGGCCCCGGGCTCGATGGCTGGGCGCAAAGCGTACCGGTGCTGGCGGGTGCAACAGCTTACAATCCCGCCCCGGCGAATGTGCCGGCCAGTAGCCTGCTGCCGGGCGCCGAGCGCCGCCGCGCCCCGCAAACCGTAAAACTCGCGCTTGCCGCAGGCACCGAGGCTTTTGCCGCATCCGGACGCAACCCGGCCGCCACCGCCACTGTCTTTACCTCGTCGGGCGGGGATGGGCAAACGATTCACGACATTCTGACAGCGCTCGCCGCACCGCCACGCGAGCTCTCGCCGACCCGTTTCCATAACTCCGTACACAACGCCGCAGCGGGCTATTGGAGCATCGCCACCGGCGCCACGCTGGCCTCCACCAGCCTGTGCGCGCATGATGATAGTTTCGCGGCCGGATTACTGGAGGCAATGGCGCAAGTAGCCTCCACCGGTGATGCGGTGGCGTTGATCGCCTATGACGTTCCCTATCCTGCCCCGCTCTTTGCCGTGCGCCCGGTGGGTGCCGTGTTTGGTGTAGCGCTTGTACTATGTATGCAGGCCACAGCTACATCTTTCGCCAGAATTGAGCTCACCTTGACCCCTGGTGTTGCCAAGCCCACCAACGCTGCCCCGGGACTGGAGGAGTTGCGTCAGTCCACCCCCGCTGCCCGTTGCTTGCCGCTGCTCGAAGTTCTGGCCAAAGCCGCGTCAAAGGAAATAACGTTGAGTTATTTTGGCGACATGGGTCTGCGGCTCAATGTCACGCCCTGCCCGCCGATATGAGCCATTTTACGCGCAACGATATCTTGGCAATGATTCCGCATGACGGCGCGATGTGCCTGCTCGACGAAGTGTTGGAGTGGGATGCCACCACGCTGCACTGTCTCTCGCGTCGTTTTAGTGCCGCGGATAACCCGTTGCGCCGCGCGGACGGAAGGCTGGGCACGGCCTGCGGTATCGAGATTGCGGCGCAAGCCATGGCCTTGCATGGGCGGCTGACAGCACCCGCCGGCGGCGCACCCGTGCCCGGCTATCTCGTCAGCCTGCGCGATGTGCATCTCGCCACCGCTTTTATCACAGTTGCCGGCCCACTCGCCATAACGGTTCAGCAACTGATGGGCGATGTTGGCGGCGCATCCTATGAGTTCACCATTTCCTCTGAGGCCGCAAAAATGATCAGTGGGCGTGCAACCGTATTGTTTGGGCCAAAACCATGAGCCGCGCTCTGGTTACGGGCGGCAGCGGCATCATCGGTGCCGCTATCGCCAAAGCGCTGGTTGCGGCGGGGCATCATGTCTATATCCACGCGCATGGCCAGCTTGAGCGCGCCCAGGCTTTGGCTGCCGCCATCATCGCCGCGGGCGGCACGGCCGAGGCGGTGCGCTTTGACCTCACGGATGCCGCGGAAACCGAAACGGCTCTTGCGCAAATTCTCAATGCGGGGCCGATCCAGATCCTTGTCAACAATGCCGGGATTCACGACGACGCTGTGATGCCTGGGATGCGCCATGAGCAATGGTCGCGTGTTATCGATGTCTCGCTCAACGGTTTTTTCAACGTCACTCAGCCGTTGCTCTTGCCGATGCTCCGCACGCGCTGGGGCCGCATCGTCAATATCTCATCGGTCGCTGCGGTGATGGGCAATCGCGGGCAGGCCAATTACGCCGCGGCGAAAGCGGGGCTGCATGGTGCCACGCGCTCGCTGGCGCTGGAACTCGCCAGCCGCGGTATTACGGTCAACACTGTGGCGCCAGGCATTATCGCGTCACCGTCTACCGAAACAATTTTCCCAAAAGTGGTCATTTCCAAAATCGTCCCGATGCAGCGCGCCGGCACGCCGGAAGAGGTAGCCGACCTCGTGTCCTTCCTCGCCTCGGAACGCGCGAGCTATATCTCCGGCCAGTTGATCTCCATCAACGGTGGAATGGCCTGAGCAACAACGCCGCCAGCAGCCGCAGATGCATGGCGGCTAGGCTAATGTTGTCGCGGAGGTAGCGAAAATGCGAGACTCCGCCTTCGTCGGGCGCAAAATACCGCACCGGTGCCGCGCGGTTGATCACTTGCACGCCGCGCCAGGCCAGCCGCACCACTGCCTCGGTGTCAAAATCATAACGGCGCATGTATCGTCCCGCTTGCATCACTGCCAGCAAAGCCGCGACGGGATAAACCCGGAACCCGAACAGCGCATCGCCGATATTTTGCCCGGTCTCCAACCGCGCCAGCACGTTGGAAATGCGCCGTCCTAACACGCGAACCAGCGGCGCGCTGGCGTCGAATATGGGCACGCCCAGAATCATCGTATCGGGGTTTTCTTGTGACGTCTCCATGAAATTTTCAATCTCACCGGCCGGATGCTGGCCATCCGCATCCATCACCAGCACATGTGTGAACCCCGCGGCTTGTGCCTCAACCAGCCCTGTCAGCACCGCCGCTCCTTTGCCGCCATTGCGCGCCCGGCGAATGATGCGCAGCCCCGGCACCTCCACCAATGCATCACTGCCATCGTCACTGCCATCCACCACCACCCAGACCGGCTGCCAGGCGAGCAACGCTTCCACAACGGTTTGGCCAAGCTTGGCGCCGGTATTATAGCTGGGAATCAGAACCAGATGGGTGGGGCTCACGCGTTTATGGACTGGCCTCGCGCGGCATGCCGGTTTGCGGCGCCACGGCCACGCGGTGCCGCATAAGTGCGAGTTTGGTGATGTAATAAAATAGCCGGAACACGTACAGGCGCGAGCGTATCGCCCAGCCGTCAAAAATCCCGCCGGCCAGCAGTGACAGCACGGCTTCCTCCATGCGGAACCAGTTGCGCGGCGACATGAAGAGGTTACGCATCGCTGGTTCGCGGATGCGGTAGATGAACCAGGTGAACGAGCCCAAAGCCCCGCGTGTTGCCGCATCGTATTTCTTCAGGGTACGTGTGGCACGTTGTGGTTTGCGCAAACATTCATCCACCGCATCGGCGGCCCAGAAACCAGTCTTCATCGCGAGGTACACGCCGGTGGAAAACACTGGGTCGATAAAGGCGCAGGCATCGCCGGCCATGAGGTAATTGCGTCCGCTTGTGGTTTTGGATTCGTAGGAGTAATTGCCGGTCGCGGTCACATCGCCTTCCAGCGTTGCATCCCGCAGGCGGTCCGCTATCTCGGGGGCGGAAGCGATCAACCCCATGAAGAAACTTGTAAGGTCACTGCCGCGATTTTTGAAAACCGCTGATGGGCACACAGCGCCGATGCTGGTCGTGCCATCGGAGAGCGGAATGAACCAGAACCAGCCATGGTCGAACCAGATGATGCTGATGTTCCCCGCGGCCTGGCCCTCCAGCCGCCGTGCCCCGGAAAAATGCCCGAAAATCGCGGCGCTATCGTTGCGCGGGTTGCGTTCCTTGGCGCCCAGCTGGCTTGCCAGCAGCGTATCTCGCCCCGAGGCATCGACGACGAATTTTGCCCGCCATTGCCGCTCCACGCCGTCATCGCCGCGCGCGCTCACGAGCGGGCCCGCGTTTTCGGGAAACTCCACGGCGGTCACGCGGCATTGCTCGATCACCTCGGCCCCTTTGGCCCCGGCATTCCGCAGCAGAATATGGTCGAACTCCGAGCGCCGCACCTGGAAGGCGTAGGGGAAACGTTTGTCCCAGGCATCGGCAAATTCATAGCGCACGCTCTTGCCGTGGAAGGGTGAGACGAATTCGATGCCATGTTTATGCTGCGCGCTGGTTTCGATCTGCGCGCGCACGCCCAGCCGGTCGAGCAGCGGCAGGTTATGCGGCAGCAGCGATTCGCCGATGTGGAAGCGCGGGTGCTTATCCTTCTCCACCAGCACCACGCGCCAGCCGCGTTCGGCCAGCAAAGCGGCCGTGCTGGAGCCAGCCGGCCCGCCGCCTATCACCAGAACATCGCAATCGATAGGTACCACGCGAAAACTCCCGATGCTTATGTTGATGCTTACGCAGCACGCGCAGGCGTTGACCCGCGCGCCGTATCCGCCGAAGAATGGTTTCAAATAAGCCACAGGTTCGCCGCCATGTCCAACGCTGAAGATCGCCCTGGCGACGCGCGCACCCAGCTTGAGGTGGCGGCGTATTACGCCGATCCCGTGCAACGCCTTGCCTTCATGCGGGCTTTGTTCAATCGCTCGGCGAGATATTACGATTTGGTAAACCTTGTGGTGTCGCTTGGCTCGGGCGCCTGGTACCGGCGGTTCTGCCTGCGCCGTTCGGGCGTGCGGCCGGGGGTAACGGTGGTGGACATCGCGACCGGCACCGGGCTGCTGGCGCGCGAGGCCGTAACGCTCACCCGCGACCCTGCCGCGGTCATCGGCATCGATGTCAGCGAGGCGATGCTCGCCATCGCCCAGCGGAACCTCGGGATCGCGCTCATCCAGGCCACGGCCGAGGCGCTGCCGCTTGCCCCCAACAGCACCGATTTCGTGACCATGGGCTATGCGCTGCGCCATGTTGCCGATTTGCACGCCGCCTTCGCCGAGGCCTTGCGGATATTGCACCCTGGCGGTGCCATGGTGCTGCTGGAGGTGAGTGCGCCGCGCAACAAAATTCTACGCGCCGTGGCCGCCGGCTTCATCGGCAAACTCGTGCCGCGCCTTTCGCAGTTTTTTGCGCGCGATGCCAAAGCGCGGCTGTTGATGCAATATCATTGGCAGACCATACTGAGTTATATACCGCCGGATGTTGTTATGAATGTAATGAAGGACTGCGGCTTCGAGAATGTGACTTGCAAGAGTTATCTCGATCTGTTTCATCACTACACCGGAAAAAAACCGCCAGTGGAGCATCAATGACCCCCGCCCTGACCGCGCAACAGCAGACCGAGACTCTGCTCCTCTCCATCCTCATTCAGCTGGTCGTGATGATCGGCGCCGCCCGCCTCATGAACGTGGCCTTCCGCCGCTTGGGTCAACCCGGGGTGATCGGCGAAATCGTCGCCGGGCTGCTGCTCGGGCCATCCTTGTTCGGGCATTTCTACCCCGGTATTTCGGCGGATATTTTCGGGTTGAAACCGGCGGCTTCCATCGTCATATTATCGCAGATCGGGCTCATTCTGCTGATGTTCCAAATCGGCATGAGTTTCGAGTTCGGTCAGTTGCGCGAGGCCCGGGCGCGCCGCGCATTGCTGCCCATCGCGGCGGTCTCGGTGCTGGCCCCTTTGGGTTGCGGCATCTGGCTCGGGCATTTATCCGCGCCGGTATTCGCAAGTGGCATTGCGGTGCCGGTCTATGCGTTGTTCTGCGGTGTTGCCATGGCCATCACGGCCGTGCCGATCCTGGGGCGTATCCTCGCCGGCTACGGGCTGGTACGCCATGAGCTCGGCGTGCTGGCGATTTCGGCAGCGGCACTCAACGATGTCGCCGGCTGGCTGCTGCTGGCGGTGGTCGCCGCCCTGGCCACGGCAACCTTTGCGCCCTCGCATACCGCCACGCAATTGGGCGGGATTTTCGTCTTCGCTTTAATATGTTTCTTCATATTGCGGCCGGCAGCGAACCGGCTGCTAAAAATGTTTCCTGTCATCAACGATGAAGTCTCGCCGAGCCTGGTCTCCATCATCCTCATCGCGGTGTTCATCCTCGCCATGTGTACCTACAAACTCGGCATTTTCGGCATTTTCGGCGGCTTCGTCGGCGGGCTGCTGGTGCATCACGACCAGAATTTCGCTGCCGCCTGGCGCCGCCAGGTCGGCGGTTTCGTGCTCGTTTTTTTCCTGCCGATCTTCTTCACCTATACCGGGCTGCACACCAATCTGCTCGGCCTCACCACCGGCACGGATTGGCTGTGGATGGGGATTTTCGTTGCTGTCTCCGTCCTCGCCAAAATCATCCCCGTCACAGTGGTCAGCCGTCTTGCCGGCTATAATGCCACGGCGGCATTGCTGCTGGGCGTGTTGATGAATACGCGCGCGCTGATGGAGCTGATCGTGCTCAACATCGGACTGGAAACCGGGTTTTTGCCGCAGAAGGTTTTTACCATGCTCGTTATTATGGCGGTTGTCACAACCATCATGGCTGGGCCTGCGCTCAAATATCTGATGCCGAAACTGGGGCTGGAGATTCCGCGGGATATGGAGGCTTGAGGAGGTAACAAAAGCAGCCGCTTTTTTGTAAAAAACCGGCACCAAAAAACTTTTGTTATGGCGCGTAGAAGGCTTCGATCTCTATGAGTAGATCGGGGCGGCATATTTCGCCGTGCAGATACAGGCGCTGGCTCTCCGCTCCGAACATGGCCTCAAGCGCGGGCTCTATCTGCATCCGGAACAGCGGGTCGCGCAGATAGATTTTCAAGCCCCAGCCTTGCGCGTCCGCAAGCGCTGCCGTCTGCCCGGCATTGGTGATAACGGCGCGCAAATTCTCCAGCGTCTCCGCCAGCTGCCCTTGCAGGTTGCCGCAATGGCGTGTCTCATGCCCGACGATGCTCGCCGTGCCCGAAATGAATAGCGCACCTTCATACAGCCCGGCGCGTGAAAAACTTGGGGAGCGCGGCCCGTATTGCAGCGGGTAGTCATAGGCGCTCACCTGGCGTGGATTCTCCACAGGCTGAGCCGCCGTGCGTGCTGCGAGAAAATAGATCACCGAGTCACCTTCGAGCCCGCCGACGCCGCTTGCAGCGGGTGGCATTGCCTGCTGGAAATGCGCTAAAAACGCGCGGTGCCGGCCGACGTTGAAACGCCGGTAGCGCTCCAGCCCCTGGTCGTCACCCAAAATCGCGGTCAGATAGTTCCAGAATCGGATAGACTCAGCAAAACCGGTCTGCGCCATAAATTCAAAAATCGCGGCATAGGCCTGTTCGACCACATCCTCCAGCGCGACACCCGGCGTCTCATCCAGGCTGATGCAGCCGAAGGCGAGCGCCTCGCTGCACGCCCCTTGCACGGCCCCTACACGGCACGGTCTCACGGGCGTTGCGGCACTCCATATCTCAAACCCGCGGACTTCCCCCACCGGGTGCAACGGCGCCTGGATGAAAGGAATAACCGCCGGCAAAATCGCCGGCCGGCCGGTGCCATAACCCACAATCCCCAGCACATGGTCCGGTTGCGACAGCAAAGCGGGCAGGGCGGCGGCATCGGCATAGCGCAGTTGGGGGAGCAAAAGATTGGGGCGGGAGGTATTCGACGGCAAGTTCACTCCTTCAACCGCTGGCGCGACATAACAGGCTTGAGTCTCGCGGCTTTTTCGGCGCGGGGCAAGGTCTCGCGGCCAACCGGGCCGGAGGGTCCGTTAGTAGCCAGTGAATTTCAGTTAACAAACTTGCCGGCGCGATGCGTTCCCGGCCCCCCTCTTTGCGCGCGTGCCGCAGCACCTTAACAGCATATTGCACGAGGAGCGGAATAAATGGCAAGCATCAACCTGCCCGAAATACCAGGGTTACAGCTGCGCCCGCAACGGCCGGCGGATGAACCGTTTCTGCGCCTTCTGTTCGATGCCTCCCGTCCCCTGGCAGGCCAGCTCGCGCATCTGCCGGCGGAACTGCGCGAGACGGTTATGCGCGGCCAGTTCCATGCCCAGACTGCCAGCCTGGCGGCGCAGTTTCCGCAAGCCGCGGCGTTGATTATTCTGGTGGCGGAGGAACAAGCCGGGCGCGTTATGTTCGATGCTACGGAGGCTACGCTGCACATCGCAGATATCGCTCTGCTGCCCGGCCGGCGTGGCCAGGGCCTGGGCACGGCCTTGCTCCAGGCGCTGGCGGCGGTAGCGGCCCCGCGCAAGCTCAGCCTGGAGGTGGCGGATGATAATTTTCCCGCCCAGCGCCTCTACGCCAGGCTTGGCTTTGTTCTTACGGGGCAGCAGCCAGGATTTTTGCATCTTGCGCGTTCGCCTTCAGGCTGAGGCAGGGTGAGTGGAACAATGAGCCGTCGAGCCCGCCCAAAACTGTGCGCGCACTCACCACCAGCCAGACCGCGCCCACGCACATTGTCTGCGCCACGCCCGCCCAGGTGAACAGCGCCAGCCCGGTTTGCGCCGCCAGCGCGAAACTCGCGGCGGTATACACGCCGAGCGGAAAGATGAAGCCCCACCAGCCCATGTTGAAGGGCAGGCCGCGCGGCAGATAGGTGCAGGTCATCGCCACGGCAATAAGCAGCCACCAGCCGCCATAGCCCCACAGCAGCAACCCGCCGATAACGCCGAACCCATGCGCCACTACCCCGGCATCACCCAGGCCCAAAGGTGCCAGAATGCCGGGTGCGGCGCGGCCCAGCAGCAGCAGTGCCAACGCTCCGGTGCCGAGCGGCCCGAGCGCCAGCCAGCCGGAAGCCGCCATATCGCCATGCGGCAGTTTATGCAGCACCAGGCGCAGAAACAGGATGACCAGAATGGACAGCGCCAGCGGCACGGAAAACGCCCACAGCACATAGCCCGCCACCAGCACATGCAGCGCCGCCGCCCCGGCCAGATGTGGGGCCAGCAGCCCGGCACTGGCCGCCGCCACTTCCGCTGCCACGATGGGCAGCAGCCACACGCCGGTCATGCTATCCAGCCGGTGCGTCTGGCGCGTGAACATGGCAAACGGCACGCCCAGCCCCACCAGCATGGCCAATGCCGCATCCACGCACCACAACAGCAAGGCCAGTTGATCGGCATGGGCGAAAACGATGCAGCCATTGACGATGGTGGCCAGCCCCATGGGGATGGCGCCCAAAAACATCGGCATGACCGGATGGCTGAAGATTAATGCTGCCTCGTGGGGGTAAAACGCCCAGCGCGCAGTGTAGAGCAAGGTGAAAACCGCAAACAGCAGGATGTTGAACTGCCATAATGCCGCGCCCGCCGCATGCAGCCAGAGCGGGCCGGGCAGTTGGCCGAGCAGCAGGGCAAAAATGCCGGTGCCCATGGTGGCGGTGAACCAGTTGGGCGTGAACTGACGGATGATATGCATGGGAATGGCCTTGCTTATAACGCGGGGCTTATAACGCGGGGGCTTATGACCAGGTTTTATTAGGCGTGAAAATTCAACATAAAAAACTAATAATAATTGTATTTTTCACAAAAAATATTTATGATTTATCTATGACCTTGGAACAATTGCGTATTTTCGTCGCGGTGGCGGCGCGTGAGCATGTGACGCAGGCGGCGGCGGTGCTGAACCTCACCCAGGCGGCGGTATCGGCCTCGGTGGCGGCGCTGGAGACCCAGCATGGCGTGAAATTATTCGACCGCGTGGGGCGCGGCGTGGCGCTGACGGCGGCGGGGCGGCAGTTTCTGCCCGAGGCGCAGGCGCTGCTGGCCCGCGCCGCGGCGGCTGTGGCGGCCCTTGATGATTTTGCCGGGTTGAAACGCGGGCGCGTGAAAATCTGCGCCAGCCAGACCATTGCCAGTTATTTTCTACCCCTCGTGCTGGCGGGATTCCGCAAGTCGCACCCCGGGGTGCAGGTGGAGTTGGCCATCGGCAATACCGGGCAGGTGGTGCGGCGCCTGCAGGAGGGGGGCGCCGAGCTGGGATTTGTCGAAGGCCCGCTCGATGCGCCGGATTTGGCGGTGGAGGAGGTGGCCGGCGAACGCATGGCGGTGTACGCCCCGCCCGGCCACGCCTGGGGCAAAGGCGGGGCACTGACACCAAGCGACATGCGCCGTGCGGAATGGGTGTTTCGCGAGGAAGGCTCCGGCACGCGCGAGGCGTTTCTGGCAGCCTTGCCGGCGTTGGGGGTGGATCCTGAAGCGCTGAACATCGTGTTGACGCTGCCCTCCAACGAGGCGGTGCGCGAGGCGGTGATGGCCGGGGCCGGGGTGGCGTGCCTGTCGCCAAGGGTCTGCGCCACGGCGACAGAGTTGGGGCTGGTGAAGCGGGCCAATCTGTTGCTGGCGCCCAGGTTGTTTAATGCCGTGCGGCATAAGGAGCGTTACGCCAGCCAGGCGGTGGAGGCGTTTTTGCAGGCGGTGCGGGCGCGACCGAAATTGCGGTGGTGAGATGAGCGAGAAGGACGAAAAACAGCCGCGCCAGAAACTGGTGCAGGCGAGCGCGGACCGGCTGCGCAAAATGGTGCTGGCGCGTGAGCCCGGTGTGCAGATTGGCGGGTTGCGCGAACTGGCGGCGGAGCTTGGCGTGGGTATCGTGACCGTGCAGCAGGTGGCGCGCGTACTGGAGCATGAGGGACTGTTGGTGGCCAGGCGCGGGCCCGGCGGCGGCTATTACGGTGCCCGGCCGGATGACGCGGCGCTGGAGCGCGCCTTCGCCGCATGGCTTTCGGTACATGGCACCGGCAACCACGAGATTCTGGAAATGCGCACGCTGCTGGAGACCGAGCTGATCGCCGGGGCCGCCGCCAGCACCGATGATGCGTTGTTCGAGGAGGTGAGGGTGCTGGTCGGCCGGGTGGAGGGCTGCGATACGGCGGAGCAGCGCATCGCTTTTGAGGGCGAGATTAATAATTTGATGTTCCGCATGACCAAACGCCCGCTGGTGGAACTGCTCTCGCGTGTAACGTTGCAGCATTACAGCGGCATGCGGAATATCCCGGCACTGTTTCCCGGTGCCGATGGATTGCGAGCCTGGAAAAACGGGCGGCGGCGGATTTTGGATGCGATACTGCAGCGGGACGAGGCGCTGGCGCGGTTTGAGGCGGATAGACACCGCAATGATACGCTGCGGCGGTTGCGGTTGGTGCTGGCGAAGATGCAGTATTAGGGCGGTAGACGAAATAGCAAGCGTAAGGCGGAAAAGCGCAGCGCCTTCCGCCTTCCTTCGTGCAGCGTCGCGGAAAATGGCGGAAGGCGCTGCGCTTATCCGCCCTTGTAATAGCGAAACCTGCTATCTTTGATTTGCCCTGAGAAGGGTGTCCTGCCCTGGGTGGCGCCCCAGGGCAGGACGGTTGGCGTCGGATCGATCCG
>JAMFRU010000061.1 GCA_026224875.1 Acidocella sp. | reverse complement strand
AGACCATCCCCAGTCGGGCAAGTGCGTTCATTTCGAACCCCCTCAACTAGTAGACAGCCTGTAGAACGCAGCACCCTGCTGCGTCCCCCTGGGCCAGTGGGGGGGGCTTATGAGGCCATACCCCCCCCGACGCAAGTGATATTTCTGATCAGGACCATGAATTTTTTACACGTCCGCCAAGTGGTTATCATTGGGCGGCGTCCGCGTAGGCTTCCAGCGGGGCGCAGGAGCAAATCAAGTTGCGGTCGCCATACACATTGTCCACCCGTTTCACCGGCGGCCAGTATTTTTGCGCGGTGATATAGGGCAGCGGGTAGGCGGCCTGCGCGCGGGTGTAGGGGTGGGCCCAGGTTTCGGCCATCACCTCGGTGGCGGTATGCGGCGCATTTTTGAGCGGATTGTCGTCGCGCGGCCAGGCGCCGTCCTCGATGCTGGTAATCTCGTCCGCGATGCTGAGCATGGCATCACAGAAGCGGTCGATCTCGGATTTATCCTCGCTTTCGGTCGGCTCGATCATGAGCGTGCCGGCGACGGGCCAGGACATTGTGGGGGCGTGGAAGCCATAATCAGCGAGGCGTTTGGCGATGTCCTCCACCTGCACGCCGGAGGTGGCGGCAAACCCACGGCAGTCCACGATGCATTCATGCGCCACGCGGCCGGCCTCGCCGCGGTACAGGATGGGGTAGGCGCCCTCCAGCCTGGCGGCGATGTAGTTTGCATTGAGAATGGCGATTTTGGTGGCGTGGGTGATGCCCTCGGGCCCCATGAGGCGGATGTAGGCATAGGGGATGGGCAGGATAAGGGCCGAGCCGAAGGGGGCCGCACTCACCGGGCCGTAGCCCGTGGCAGGCCCCGCATCGGCACGTAGCGGGTGGTCCGGCAAATGCGGGGCGAGGTGCGCCGCCACGCCGATAGGGCCGACACCGGGACCGCCGCCGCCATGCGGGATGCAGAAGGTTTTGTGCAAATTGAGGTGGCACACATCGGCGCCGATGCTGGCGGGCGAGGTCAAGCCCACCTGCGCGTTCATATTGGCACCATCCATATACACCTGCCCACCGGCGGCGTGGACCGCCTGGCAGATATCGCGGATAGAGGTTTCGAACACGCCGTGTGTGCTCGGGTAGGTGATCATCAACGCGGCGAGTTTTTCACCATGCGTGGCGAGTTTGGTGTGCAAATCGGCCACATCAACATTGCCCTGGCGGTCGCACGCCACGACGACGACCTTGTATCCGGCCATGGCGGCGGAGGCGGGGTTGGTGCCATGTGCCGAGGCCGGAATAAGGCAGATGTCACGCGCGGCATCGCCCCGCGATTCATGCCAGGCGCGGATGGCGAGCAGCCCGGCGTATTCGCCTTGCGCGCCGGAGTTGGGCTGCAAGGAGACAGCTGCAAAGCCGGTAACGGTTTTCAAAAGCTCCGTGAGTTCGTCGATAAGGATTTTGAAGCCGATGGTCTGATCGGTGGGCGCAAAGGGGTGCAGGGCGCAAAATTCCGGCCAGGTGATGGCGGCCATTTCCACGGCGGCATTCAGCTTCATGGTACAGGAGCCGAGCGGGATCATCGAGCGGTTGAGCGCGATGTCCTTGTCTTCCAGCCGCTTGAGGTAGCGCAACATGGAATGTTCGGAGCGGTGGGTGTTGAACACCGCTTCCTGGCAAAAGGCCGAGCGGCGTTGTAATGAACCCGGAACAGATTCCACGCCGCCGCCAAGCGGTGCGCCTAGCACTTCGGCCAACGCTTCCAGTTCCGCGCGCGTTACGGTTTCATCAAGCGCTATGCCCACGCCCGTGGCATCGATGCGCCGAAAATTGAAACCAGCGGCGAGAGCTGAATGCATCAGTGCTTCGGCATGGTCACCGGCGTCGATCTCCAGCGTATCGAAGAAGGTCTCGTGGCGGAGATGGTATCCGGCGCGGCGCGCCACATCAGCCAGCAGGCGCGCCTGCAAATTCACCCGGCGCGCGATGTTTTTCAACCCCTCCGGCCCATGCCATACAGCGTAGAATCCCGCCATAACCGCCAGCAGCACCTGGGCGGTGCAGATGTTGGAGGTCGCTTTCTCACGCCGGATATGCTGCTCGCGCGTCTGCAGCGCCAGGCGCATGGCGGGGCGGCCGAACGCATCGACCGAGACCCCGGCAAGGCGGCCGGGCATGGAGCGTTTGAACGCATCCCGCGTGGCAAAATACCCCGCATGCGGCCCGCCAAAACCCATCGGCACGCCAAAGCGCTGGGAGGAGCCGGCAACGATATCCGCACCCATTTCGCCGGGCGGAGTAAGAATGGTCAGCGCCAGCAAATCGGCACAGACGACGCTCATCGCACCCGCCGCTTTGGCGGCGGCGATTTCAGCGGTGAGGTCGCGAACTTCGCCGGTACTGCCGGGATAATTCAGAACAAGGGCAAAGGGTTTGGCTTTGGTAATGGCCCCCACATCCCCAGGCTTCACATCCAGCACCTCCCACCCGAGCGGCCAGGCACGGGTGGCGATAACACCGCGGGTTTGCGGATGCACATCCGTGGCGATAGCAATGGTTTTGCTCCCGGCCCTGTGCAGCGCATGCGCCATGGCAACGCCTTCAGCCGCGGCAGTGGCTTCATCGAGCAGCGAGGCATTGGCGATTTCCAGCCCGGTAAGGCCGGTCACCATGGTCTGGAAGTTCAGCACCGCCTCCAGCCGGCCTTGCGAAATTTCCGCCTGGTACGGGGTATAGGCAGTATACCAGCCCGGATTTTCCAGCACGTTGCGCTGAATAACCGGGGGCGTAAGCGTGCCGTGATAGCCCAGCCCAATGAGGGATTTTTTCACCACATTCTGGCTGGCAAGCCCGCGCAACTGCTCCAACACGGCGGCTTCCGAAAGCGCCGCGGGCAGAGCCAGGCCTTCGTTACTACGGATAGATTCGGGCACGGTCTGGCCGATCAGATCATCCAGACTGGCGGCATTCACCGCCTTCAGCATCGCTGCAATTTCGGCACCACGCGGGCCGATGTGACGGGCGGCAAAAGCGTCGGCCTGTTCCAGCGCAGTCAGCTCATCCAATGTGCTCATGAGAGGCTGGCCACGAATTCGTCATAGGCGGCGCGGTCCATAAGCCCCGTGACGGCCGCAACATCGGCCAGGCGCAAACGGAAGAACCAGCCATCGGTTTCGGCCGCACTGTTCACCAGCGCCGGCTCATCAACAATGCCCTGGTTGGTTTCGGCCACCGTCCCGGAGAGCGGGGCATAAACATCGGAAGCAGCTTTCACGCTTTCCACCACGGCGCAGGCCTCGCCAGTAGCAACATTGCGGCCGGGCTCAGGCAGTTCGACAAATACGATGTCGCCCAGTGCGTTCTGCGCATGATCGGTAATACCGATCGTGGCCAGCCCGTCGTCACCGAGGGAAATCCATTCGTGGTCTTTGGAGTAAAACACCTGGGTCATAAATTTTTGCTCCTCAGCGGCTGTAATTATGGGGAATGAAGGGCAGTGTCACGACCACACCGGGCAGCGGTTTATCGCGCACGATAAGGTCGAGCTTTGTACCGGGCGCGGCGAGGTCCGACCGTACGTAACCCAAAGCGATGGGGGCGTTCAGGCTAGGGGAAAAACACCCCGAAGTGACTTCGCCGACCAGCTCGCCATTCACGCGGATTTCCGCATGGGCCCGGGCCGGAGCGCGGCCGTCCAGCCTTATGCCGACGAGGGTTTTGGGCGTGCCGTCGGCTAATGCGGCGTTCACGGCAGCGGCGCCGATGAAATGCCCGGCCTCGCGGCGTTTTTTGGAGAGCGCAAAACCGAGCCCCGCTGCAACCGGGCTGGTCTCTTCGCCAATGTCATTGCCATACAGGCAGAGGCCGGCTTCCAGCCGTAGAGAGTCACGCGCGCCCAGCCCCGCCGGGGTAGCGCCGCGGGCGAGCAGAAGCTCGGCCAAGTCCTCGCCGTTTGTGCCGGCGCAGCCGATCTCAAAACCATCCTCGCCGGTATAACCGGAGCGGGACACGATGCAGGGGATGCCGGCAATGACCAGCTCCACAACATCCATGAATTTCAGGCCCGCGGCTTCCGGCACCGCATCCACGGCCTTGGGTCCCTGCACGGCGAGCAAAGCGCGGTCGAAATGGGTAACCACGTTCAGCCCATGGCCACGGATATGCGCGACATCGATTTCCTTGCGCCCGGCGTTGAGCACCAGCTGCAGATGCAGGCCGAGATTGGCCACCATCAGGTCATCGATGATCCCGCCTGCCTCATTAAGCAGCAAAGTATAACGCTGGCGGCCAGGTTTCAGGCCGGTTATGTCACCCGGCACCAGGCGCTCGAAACGCGCGGCATCGGCAATTTCAACCTGCCCCATATGCGAGACATCGAACAGCGCCGCCCCGGTACGGCAGGCCAGATGCTCGGCGATGATGCCCTGGTATTGCAAAGGCATCTCATAGCCGGCGAATTCGACCATGCGCGCGCCCAAACGCCTGTGCAGCGCATCCAACGGTGTTTTTTGCAAAACGACCCCCTCATAGATCAGCCGCCGGCATTGCAAGCGCCAGCCTACCTGACCCCCCTCTGTTTGTGGACCTGAGAGATTCGGCGGTTTGAACCAATGGTTTTGAACCAACGGTTTCAACCAGCCTTGACCCCGTCGGTGCGGTGACGCTGCCACCGGCTTTCCAGAGTGCCCCTTTTACAAAACGCAGCCCGTGTTGCCTGAGCGTTTCCGGGGGCCGGTTGCGCCTTCGGCGGCGGGGCTCGAAACCCCGCTCTCTCCTGCGTCCGAATAAGGACATGCTTCTTTTGCCTCAGGGCACAAGATTTGCAAAGCTTATTTTCAGAGAAGATTTCGGAACGCGTAGAAAAACAAGGATTTCCCCTATGTTCGAGAACATCAAGCCGGTACCCGCTCTGGTGGTCGAAGATATCCATAAATCCTTCGGCCCGGTGGAGGTTCTCAAAGGCGTCTCGGTTACGGCGCATGAACGCGATGTGATCGCGATTCTGGGCTCTTCGGGCTCCGGCAAAAGCACGTTCCTGCGCTGTATCAACCTGTTGGAGATGCCCGATAAGGGCCGGGTTTCGATAAAAGGCGAGCTGATCGAGATGAAGGAGGGGGCAAAAGCCCGTGCCGCCGCGGACCCCAAGCAGATCGAGCGGCTGCGCTCCCGGCTGTGCATGGTATTCCAGCAGTTCAATCTCTGGGCACATATGACCGTGATCCAGAATGTGATCGAGGCGCCAATCCATGTGCTGAAGCTGGACCGCAAGACCGCGATTGCCCGGGGCGAGGCGATGCTGGAGAAGGTCGGGCTCTCGGCCAAACTGCATTCCTATCCGGCGCAGCTTTCGGGCGGGCAGCAGCAGCGCGTGGCGATTGCCCGCGCGCTGGCGATGGAGCCGGACGTGCTGCTGTTCGACGAGCCGACCTCGGCGCTGGACCCGGAACTGGTCGGCGAGGTGCTGAAGGTGATGCGCGACCTGGCCGCCGAAGGCCGCACCATGCTGGTGGTAACCCATGAAATGGGTTTTGCGCGCGAGGTAGCGAGCCGGGTGATGTTCCTACACAAAGGCTGCACGGAAGAAGAAGGTGTGCCAGGCGAGATGTTCACCAACCCGCAATCCGCCCGCTTCAAACAGTTCCTATCCAGCACCCTGCGCCACTGAAACAAGTTTCTCGGTTCGATCAGCTAATACCAGTCATCGCGGTCTCTGACTCTTTGTACGATTCCGAAATTCGGCTGGGCTGTGATTCACTGAGGCGCGCCGATTCGGGTGCGGGAGGTGGGTATGGGTCGGCCGGTTGAGATCACGAATT
>JAMFRU010000060.1 GCA_026224875.1 Acidocella sp. | reverse complement strand
TACTTAAGTACGTGAGCACCGGAGCACAGCCAAACGCCCGTAAGCGGCCGCCAGAGCGCGTTTTAAAGGAGATCTTAGACGGCGGTGAAACAGTTATCGACGCGCAGCTCCGTGCCGCTCACGAACGAGCTTTCGTCGCTGCTGAGGAACAACGCGGCCTGTGCTACCTCTTCCGGCTCGCACATGCGGCCTTGCTGTACCGCTATTGCCTCGGCGGAGGCGTCCACGCCCAGCGCCTGCAGCTGTTTTACCTCGCTCAGCCCGTGCGGTGTGGCGATGAACCCGGGGGAGACGGCGTTGCAGCGTATGCCACGGTCGCGGAATTCAACCGCGATGCTGCGCGCGAACATCAGGCAGGCGGCCTTGGTGGTGTTGTAGATGACCTCCAGGGGTGTGGCGGCATTGGCCGAGATGGAGGCTGTGCAGACGATGGAGCCGCCCCCTGACGCGATCATGCCCGGCAGCACGGCTTTGGTGACGAGGAACATGCTTTTAACGTTCACGGCCATCAGCCAGTCCCATTCGGCTTCGGTGCATTCCAGGAACGGTTTGATGATGATTGTGCCGGCATGGTTGAAAAGGACGTTAGCCGGACCGTTTGCTTTGATCAGTTTGGCGACGGCGGCCTCTACCTGGGCGCCGTCCGCTACGTCGGCGGCGGCAAATTCGGCGCCGAGTTCATCGGCCAGAGCCTGGCCGCGTGCCGGGTCGCGGTCGATGATGCCGAGTTTCGCACCCTCCCGCACGAAAAGTCGTGCCGCCGCGGCGCCGCAGCCGCCCGCGCCGCCCGTGATGATCGCCGTTTTACCTGCAAGCCTGCCTGCCATTTTGAAGTCCTCTGAATTAAAAAATTGAAGTTTTTTGGTGTCGCTTTTTTACAAAAAAGCGACTGCTTTTGGTGGTTTTATTTGGCATTCCCGCGAGTGCGGGACTCTGTGACTCCCGTGGTCTTGGGAGCCAGAGATCCCCGCTTTCCCGAGGATGACGGGGCTTTCGCGAGGTGACGGGGTTTTTGCGAGGATGACGGGGGCTTTCGCAGGGGTGACGGGACTTTCTCGGGGGTGACGGGAGCGTATGGGGCTTCTCAAACAGTCTCTGATATTTCAGGTCGCCGGCTGCTTGCGATGGGACATCGCGAAATTGAAGAGTGCCAAGCATACGCCGCCGACAAACACAAAGGTGCTGAGCACGAACACCTGCGGTGGTGTGCCGATTTTGGTAGCACCATAGACCCAGAGCGGGAAGGTGAGGGTTTGGCCGGCGACGAAGGTGGTGGTGATGAGATCGTCGATGGAGAGTACGAAACACAGCATCCAGGCGCCGGCGATGCCGGGCAGGATGAGGGGGAAGGTGACCGCCCAGAACGCGACCCAGGGGGTGGAGCCGAGATCGGCCGCGGCGTTGTCCAATGAGCGGTCCAGCCCGGAGACGCGGGCGCGGATGACGACCACGGCGAAGGCGATGTTGAAGGCGACGTGGGCGATGAAAATGGTGAGTAGCCCGCGCGGCAGGTTGAGGGCGAGGAAGAGCGAGAGCAGCGAGGCGCCGACGACCACGGCGGGGGCGGCGATGTCCGCGAAGATCAGGATGTCGGTGGCTGTTTTGCCCCAGAAACGGTAGCGCGCCAGAGCGAGTGCCAGCGGTGTGCCGAGGATGACGGAGATGAGCGCGCTGCCGGCACCCACCATGAGCGAGTTTAACAGCGCGCCGGTGAGGTCCTGGATGGCGAAGGCATGGCGGTAGGAATCGAGCGTGAAGCCGATCCAGCGGAGTGCGATATGGCCGTTGGGGGCCTGGTTGAAGCTGAATACCACCATCACCCCGATGGGCAGCATGCTGTAGAGGATCATCAGCCAGGTGTAACCGGCGAGGATGCGCTGGCCGAACGTGCCGGGCGGCTCGACCGGGATGGGGGGGGCTGCACTGCTCATGCCGCATATTCCTGGATCGCATCGGTGCCGAAGGCTTTTGAATAGGCCAGGATCGAGACCATCAGCAGCAGCATCAGCAGCGAGGAGAGGGCGGCGGCCATCGGGTAATCCTGGTTCACGAAGAATTCGTCCTGAATGATATTGCCGATCATGTAGGTGCCGGGGCCGCCGAGCAGATCGGCGTTCACGAAATCGCCGACGTTGGTGACGAACACCAGCAGGAAGCCGGCGAACACGCCGGGGGCGGAGAGCGGCAGCACGATGCGGGTGAAGGCTGAGACCGGGGAGGCGTAGAGATCATTCGCGGCGCGTACCAGCCGCTGGTCGATCTTCTCCAGCACCACGTAAAGCGGCAGCACGTAATAGGCGAAACTGTTATATACGAGCCCGCCGATGACTGCCCATGAGGTCGAGAGCAGATGAAAGCTCTGCGGCAGCAGGCCGATGGCCTTCAGCGAACCGAATAAAAACCCTTGGTCGGAGAGGATGAACTCCCAGGCCAGCACGCGGATGACGAAAGAGACGAAGAAGGGCAGCATGATGAGGAAGAGGAAGGTTGCTTTATGCTTGCCGCCGTAAAAGGCGATCCAATAGGCGACCGGGTAGGCGAGCACCAAGGTGATGAGGGTTGAGAGCCCGCCGTACCAGAAGGAGCGTATGAAGGAGTCTTCAAAGCTGGTGAAGGCGTTAACGAATTCGCTGAAGTTGTCCGACATCGTGTAGCCGTCGAGCGGGTCGCCCACGGCCAGCGCCATGCCGAGCATGGAGCCCAGCGGGATGATGAAGAAGCACAGCAGATAGACCCAACTCGGCAGGCTGAGCAGATAGGGAGCGAGTTTTCCGCGCAGCCGCCGCATTGGGTTTCTCCTAACTTTGTTTGGGCGGGCAATTCATTCTGTTGCGTTGAACCAGATGCGTTTAAGCGGGCGGTTCAACGCAACAGAATATTGCCCTAGCCCTGGATGATCGGGTTGAAAATATTATTCCATGCCTGGAACTCGGCATAGCTTTTGAAGGCGAAGAAATCATGCGCCTGCGCGAGCACGGCAGCTGAGGGGAAGACGAGCGGGCTGTTGGCCACGGCCGGGTCCTGGAGCGTATTGAGGACGTAGTCCTTCGCCGCCGGCACCGGGCAGATGTAGTTGATATAATCCTCGATGATGCCTGCCACATCCGGTGTGTAATAATAATTCATCCATTCCAGCGCGCTCAACGGATTTTTGGCACCCACGGGAATGGCCATGTTGTCATGCCAGATCATCACACCCTCTTTGGGGGCGACGAATTTAAGATCTTTATAGCCCTTGGAATTGGCCTGGTAGATATCGCCGGACCAGGCCTGGGTGATCCAGATATCGCCGCTTTCCAGCGCGTTGATATAGCTCTGGTCGTAATATTGCCGCACCAGGCCTTTGCTCTTCTGGTCCTGCAAAATCGCCGCGGCTTTTTTCCAGTCATCGGGGGTGGAGGTGGAAGGCTTGATGCCGAGCTTGAGAAGTGCGGCACTGCCAAGCTCGGTGTTGTCGTTCATCATGCCGACATGGCCTGCGAAAGCAGGATCCCATAAATCCTCGAAGCTGGTGATCTCGCGCTTGGTCAGCTTGGGGTTATAGGCGATGCCGGTGAGGCCGGATTGCCAGGTCATGGTGTATTTATTGCCGGGGTCATAGGCTGGGCTGACCACGCTGGGGCTGGCATTTTTCGCGAAATTCGGCACTTTCTCGTGCCAGATCGGCACCAGCCATTTCTGCAGGATCAGCTCGGTCAGCTCCCAATGGTTGGTCATCACGATCATGTCGTAACCGGTGGCCTGGCCGGCCTTCAGCACCGGGGCGATCTGTGCGTAGAACGGCGCGTTGTTCTGGATCACCTCCATGTATTTGACCTTGATGCCGGTCTGTTTGGTGAAGGTGTCGATGGAGGGATGGTCGGCGCCGGTGGATGTGACGTCTATGTAAAGCGGCCAGTTGGCGAAGACGAAATCCGTGGTCGGCTTCTGGGCGGCCCACCAGGCATTCCAATCGGTCACTTTCTCGGCCGCGTGGCCGGTCTGGTGCAGCATGGCGGTGGCGGCAATTGCCGCGGCCCCACGCAAAAATCCCTGGCGTGATAGGCGCGGCTGGGTCAGCCCGCGCAGCCATGGATTGTTGCCGGGGTTATTGCCGGGCGCGGCGTCATTTATATCGTCTGTGCTCATGTCACTCTCCTTCGGGTGGGATCGGATCTGGTTCGATGACGAAAGTATGTTCTGGATGCCAGGAGAGGCGGATTGTCTCTCCCGCGGTGATGTTTTTGCTCCGCCCTGAATTTTGGGCGTAGACGCTGACGGGCCGCCCGGTACGGCTCTGCATTAAATATTGGTGGCTGACACCGAGATAGACGGACTCGCCGGCCGTCACCTCGATCTCATTCCACCCGGGCGCTGGTGTTTCGCCGGCTTCGAGGATGTGGAACTTCTCCGGCCGGACACCGATTTTCACCGTGGTGCCGCTCACCGCGAGCTGTGCGGTGGGCACAAACACGATCGTGCCATCCTCAAGTTTCACGGTCGTGGACTCAGCACCGCGCGCCACGATCTCGCCGGGCAGCAGGTTGGAGACACCGAGGAAGGAGGCGACGAATTCCGTTGCGGGATGGTCATAAACCTCCGCCGGTGTGCCCACTTGTTCGATGCGCCCTTTCGACATCACCGCCAGCCGGTCGGACATCACCATCGCCTCTTCCTGGTCGTGCGTTACGAACAGGAAGGTGATGCCGATTTCCGCCTGGATGCGTTTGAGTTCCAGCTGCATCTGCTTACGTAGTTTCAAATCGAGTGCGCCGAGGGGTTCGTCCAGCAGCAGAAGTTTGGGCCGGTTGACCAGGGCGCGGGCCAGGGCCACGCGCTGCTGCTGGCCGCCGGAAAGCTGGCTCGGTTTGCGCTTGCCGAAGCTTGCCAGATCGACCAGCGCCAGCATCTCATTTACCCGGCTCTGGATCTCGGCGTTGGGGAGTTTTTTGCGGCGCAGGCCGAAGGCGACATTCTCGAAAATATCGAGATGCGGGAATAATGCGTAGGATTGGAATACGGTGTTCACATCCCGCCTGTAGGGCGGCTGGCGGCTGACATCCTCGCCGCCCAGATAGATCCCGCCGGAGCTGGGGTTCTCGAACCCGCCGATCATGGAAAGCGTGGTTGACTTGCCGCAGCCGGAGGGGCCGAGCAGGCTGAAGAATTCGCCGCCTTTGATGGTGAGGGAGATATCATCGACCGCTTTCCAGGGGCCGAATTGCTTGACGACATTTTCGAGCCGGACGTCGTGGCGGGTAAAGTTTGGGTCCGTCATGGCAGAACGCCGAGGCTGGAGGCTGGTTTGGTTATGCGCTCTGTCATGGGACTCCATGGGGTCTGGCCGGATGGATGATGCGGGATAAAGCGGTGGGGCGGCAGGGCGGGGTGCCGGCCTATTTGTGACGAAATGTGAGCCGCTGGTATGGCGGGGGCGTGCAATAGCGCGCCGCGTACTGCCGGAGCGCTCAAGCCTTTGAGCTCCTGTTGATGTGCCGGTCCGGTCTACACAAACGGGTTTTGCCTCCCTGGGTACACATATGGCTTAGCGTATCATGTATAGTTTTTTCACAGTCTCGTGTACTGTGCAAAGCCCTTTCCAGTCTTTGGGGAAAAAAGCCGCCGTATCTGGCGTAATTTCAATCACCTCGCCGGACTCATGCACATAAGTGCAGCTTCCCTCTAGGAAATGGCAGAATTCATCGCTGGTGACATGGCATTCCCATTTGCCGGGGGTGCAGACCCAGAGCCCGCATTCGGACTCCCCGTTGGGACCTTTATGGATCAGCAGCCCGGAGGTGCGGCTGACCCCCTCCACCATGGTTGGGATCGCGCCCCAATCGGTAAGCGCGGTCTGGGCCAGGGGGGCGCGAAGATAAGGGGTAGTGGGCATTTGTCTCGCTAGCTCAGCATATACAGGTTGCGGATGGTCTCGGTGACAATGCACTCGCCGTGCCAACCGGCGGGGAACAGCACGGCGGTGCCGGGGGTGATCTCGATGGTCTCGCCTTCGTCACTGCGGTAGGTCGCGCGGCCTGCGATGAAATGGCAGAATTCGTCGCGCGGGATGGTCAGCCGCCAGCGGCCGGGTGTGCATACCCATAGCCCGCTTTCCGAGCCGGTGTCCGGGTTTTTATAGAGCAGCCGGCCCGAGGAATGGGATTGGCCTTCCAGCATGTCCGGCTGCGGGCCCCAGTTTTTGAGACCGGCAAAGTGCCGGGCGTTATGGATGTGCGGGGCGGTGGCGGTTAGCGTGTCAGTTGTCGTTTCAGTCATGGCCGAGCAGCCCGTGCAAGATCGCCGCGGCTTTTTCTTGCCCATTATGTGCCTGCATATGCGCCGAAGTTGCCGCGAGCCTGGCCTGTATGGCGGGGTCGTTCAGGCAGTCATGCAGCCGGGCCGCGAGTTGGCCGTCGGTCCAGTCGTAGCGCGGCAGTTTGAAACCATGGCCGGTTTCCTGCACGCGAGTCGCGTTGTCGTGCCCGTCCCAGACATAGGGCATGATGATGGCGGGCTTGCCGAAATACAGGCATTCCGTGAAGGAGTTGTTGCCGCCGTGGTGGATGGCCGCATCTACCTGGGCGATGACGGAGGGCTGGGGGAACCAGCTGTCGATGAACACATTGTCCGGCAGGTTCTCGTAGGCATCCCTATAATCGCCGACATTCACCAGGGCCCGGTAGGGTAGGGTGCCGAGCACGGAGATGATGCGTTTGAGCAAATCCGTATCGCCGGCGCCCAGGCTGCCGAAGCTGACATAGATGAGTGGCTTGTCGTTGTGCTGTGCGAGTTGCGGAATCTCGTAGGGTTTTTCGCGCCGCACGCAGCCTTCGAGATATTGGAACTGCCTGGGGGGCAGAGGGTGTTTGCGTTCGAACGCCACAGGCTCCGGGTAGAGCAGCAGGTTCATGAAAGGCGAGGCTTCGAAAAATTGCCCGATGGGATAAGGCGCTTCGCCGTTGCTGCTCAGAAAATCGTTGAAATCATCGTGGATCGGCTTGATGACCTCGTTGAACCGCTCCCGGAACGCCGCATGGCAGGCGAAATCTTTCGCGCCGCAGCCTGAAAGATGCGGCGGGATTTCCGGGTCCTCGATCTCATTCTCCGAGCAGGAGATGATCCGCACCCAGGGTTTTCCGAACTGCTTGATGGCGGGGAACAATATGACGTTATCCACGCAGATGAGGTCCGGCTGGATTTTTGCCAGTACGCTGGGCAGATCTTTTTGCGCCCATTTGGCGCTGTCCACGACCGCGGCCCAGCAATCCTTCACGTAATTATCGATCTGGCCGTAAGGCGATTTGCGGAAATTCGGGATGTGGCCGTTGATGAAATCTTCCCAGAATTTCGCCATCTGCTCGGGTGGCATTGGTGCGGAGAGGCTGACCGGATGGGCTTCGAAACCATAGCCTTCATATACGGCGGTAAAGCCGGGATCGGAGAGAAACACCGGCCTGTGGCCCAAGGCTGCTACGGCCTGGGCAATGCCAACCGAATTGAGCGCCGGGCCGAAGGCGGCCTCCGGAAAGAAGGCAATGGTTTTTGGCATGCGGCTCCCGCTGTAATTCCATGTTACGGTACTCTTTAAAAAAATATTACGTCAACCTGGTTGACCCTGGACAACAATGTGCTGGCATTGCCCAACATATTTTTTCCCTGGTACCATTCATAATCCGGTTTTTGAGGTCCTTATGTTCGATTCCGCACAGCCTATGCATTTTTCAGGCGGTATTTATCGCGACTGCGGCGGCCAGGGGCAGGCGGTAATCGACCCTGGGACGCTGGAAATTGTAGGATACATCGCCGAGACTGGCGCGGAGGAATGCGCCGCGGCTTTGGCCGACGCCCGCGCCGCACAGCGCGGCTGGGCAAGGCTGGATGCTAAAACCCGGGCTACAATCCTGCACCGCGTCGCCAGCCGCATTGAGGCGGCCGACATGCGCCGCTGCGCCGAGCTGATGTCGCGCGAGACCGGCAAGCCCTATCCGGATGCCATAGGCGAGTTGGCCAATTGTGCCGGTGTATTTCGCTATTTTGCCGAAATGGCGCGCGATGAGGCCGGCAAGGTGGCGGGCTCCACCCAGGCGGGATCGTTCCAATTCGCCCGCTACGAGGCGCTTGGTTTGTCCGTCCACATTATGCCGTTTAATTTTCCCATTTTGCTGATGTGCTGGACGGTTGCAGCCTCGCTTGCCGCCGGCAATGGCTGCATCGTCAAACCCGCGCCGGTTGCAAGCCTGTGTACGCTCGACTTCATGCAGGTGTTTGCTGATTTGCCGGCCGGACTCATCGCCTGCCTGCCCGGCGGGGCTGAACTTGGTACCGCGCTCATCGCCTCAAAGCTCACCCATGCCGTGGCGTTCACCGGCTCCGTGGCGGCGGGCAAATCCGTGGCCATGGCGGCAGCGGCACAGATGAAGCCGGCCGTGATCGAGGCTGGTGGCTCGGACCCGTTTATCGTGACCGCTTTTGCGCCGTTGGAGGTGGCCGCGGCCGGTGCCGTTACCGCTGCGTTTCACCTCACCGGCCAGGTCTGCACCTCGGCTGAACGGTTTTTTGTACAGGACGAAGTGCATGATGAATTTTTGGCTTTGTTCGCGGAACGGACACGGCGCTTGCGTGTCGGCAATGGCTTGGAAAAATCGGAAATCGGCCCGTTGATTTCGGAAGTTGCGCGCGCAAAAGTTATTCGCCTGGTCGATGATGCTTTGGCCAAAGGTGCCACGCTCGTTACCGGCGGGCGCATTCCGCCTGAGCACCCCGTGGGTTGGTTTTACGAGCCAACCATCCTCACCGGTTGCACGCCGGATATGGCGATCATGCAAGAGGAGTGTTTCGGGCCCGTTGCAGCGGTATGCCGGGTGCGTGATCTCGATGAGGCCATCGAAAAAGCCAATGACAGCCCCTTCGGCCTCGGCGCATCCATCTTCACCACCTCGCTGGAGGAGGCGATGGAGGCCGCCGAGCGCCTGGAATCCGGTATGGTCTGGGTCAATAACCCGCTTATTGATAATGACGCGCTGCCGTTCGGTGGCTGGAAACAATCAGGGTTGGGGCGGGAACTCTCGAAACTTGGGCTGGATGTTTTCAGGCGCAGCAAGATGGTGGTGATTGACCATAGGCCGCAAATCCAGGGCTGGTGGTACCCTTACCCGGATGAATGGTTTTACGAGGAAGCGGGGCGCAAGCATGTTTGAGAAAAAAAGTAAGCAGCGCTTTTTGAAAAAAGCGCGCAAAAACTTTTGGACTTAAGGCTGAAGCCGTGAAACGGCTTCAGCCTTAAGTCCAAAAGTTTTTTTGCTTCTTTTTGTTCACAAAAAGAAGGGCTTTCTTTTGCCTACTCCACGCTATCGCGCACATCCGTCAGCAGCGGCACGGAGGGGTAGGATTCTTCCTCGGTGTCTTCCGTGGGCGGATGGATCAGCGCTTCCAGCCGTGCCTTGGTCGCGGCGAATTCGGGCGATAAAAAATGCTCAGGCTTGCGCGGGCGTTCCATCGGCACTTCGATCAATTCCTGCAATCGTCCTGGATGGGCGGAGAGCACCAGAATGCGGTCGGCCAGAAAGATCGCTTCGTCGAGATCATGGGTGATGAAGATCACCGTGATATCGATCTTTTTCCAGATTTCCAGCAGATAGGCCTGCATCTTCGCACGGGTCTGCGCATCGAGCGCGCTGAATGGTTCGTCCATCAGCAGAATGCGCGGATGATTGACCAGCGCGCGGGCAATGGCGACGCGCTGCTTCATGCCGCCGGACAGCTGATGCGGGTAACAATCAGCGAATTGTTCCAGCCCGATCAGGTTAAGCCATTCGTTGGCCTGTTTCTGCGCATCGAAACGGCTGACATTATTCATGCGCAGCCCAAACATCACGTTTTTGCGCACCGTGAGCCAGGGAAACAGAGTATAGCCTTGGAACACCATGCCGCGCTCACGGCCCGGGCCGTTCACCGGCCTGTTGTCCAAAAGTACCTGGCCATCGCTTAAAGTTTCCAGCCCGGCGAGGATGCGGATGAGCGTGGATTTGCCACAGCCGGATGGCCCAATGATGCATAGAAACTCACGCCGATGCGTCTCGAAGGAGATTTCATCCAGCGCCGTGATCTCGTTTTTGCCCGCCTGGAACCGCTTGGTCAGCCGGTCCACGCGCAAAATAACATCGCGCGCTTTGAGACGGTCCAGCCGCTCGCGAACGGCATCGGATTGATCGAGATAGCTTGGGTCTTGCATGGGGAGTTGTGTCATCAGGCTGCGGCGCGGTCCCAGGGAAATAGTTTGCGGGCAAGTGCGGCCAGGATCAGATCCGTGCCGAGGCCCAGAATGCCGATCATGGCGATGGCGGCGTAGACATTGGCAAAATGCTGGTAGCGCGATTGCTGCGTGATGAAGAGCGAAATACCCGAGGTGGCGCCGACGAGTTCGGCGACGATGAGGTAGGTCCAGGCCCAGCCGAGCAGCACGCGCTGGTCACGGTAGAGGTCCGGCAACACGCTGGGGATGACGACTTTGGTCAGCAGCCGTAGATTTTTGGTGCCCAAGGTGAGGGCGGCTTCCACCAGCGAGAAATCCGCCTTGCGCGTGGTGTTGGCGATGATGAGGATTTGCTGAAACAGCGTGCCGATGACGATGATGGCGATTTTTGGCCCCGCGTAAATGCCGAGTACGGCCACGGCCAGCGTGCTGAAAGCCGGTGCCGGCAGATAGCGGAAAAATTCCACAAATGGTTCTATCAGCCGCGAGAAAGCGCTGTTCGCGCCGCAGAGAATGCCAAGCGGCACGCCGATGATGGAGGAGATCACAAACCCCCAGAAAATGGTCTGGATGCTTCGCCAAAGACTTTGGTGCAGCCATAGCCCGTTCTGATCCATGGGCGGGGTGGTGAAGGAGGTGTAGAACGCCATCAGCACATCGCCAGGTGCCGGCAGATAGACCGGGTTGGCGGCGGTGCCGACAGGCGGGGCGGTGCCGCCGGTCTTGGCATTTGCGATTTCGGAGGCGAACATTGCCTTGTCCACGCGCATGCCGGGCTGGAAATAATCAACGTCGCCGGGGTCGCTGATCAGCATGTCCGGATGCCAGATGAAAGGCACGTAGCTGACGGCGGACCACAGGCCCAGAGGGAGCAGGATGGAGGCGAACGCGAGCAGGATGCGGGCGCGCCGGCTAAGCCGGGCGCGCACACGGAACCACTGGCCAGGCACGGCCTGGCCAGTTTCACCAGTGGATGCCGGACGGATCGTGGCGTCGGAAACGTTTAGCACGAGACGCCCCGCACTCAGGGGCTCGCCATCAGTGAGGCGTCGATATAGTCGGAAATATCCTGCGGGGTTTTATACACGCCGTTGCGCACGTTGAAGGAATCCGCATTCGCATCCGAGCCATAGATCGAGGAAATCTCGGTGCTCTTGATGAAGGCTTTCTCCGCTTCGGCACGGCTGAGCAGATGCGTGCCTTTGACGTAATGGACATACAACGCCGGCGTCACACCATCGCGCGCGGCCATGATGGCGAGCGCATCGGCATGCGTTTTGGGGTCGTTGAAATAGGCGAGTACGCGGTACCATACCGTAATAACCTTGGCCCAATCCTGCGGCCGCTCCTTCAGGCTTTCCGGCGACACGGCCAGGCCGTCGAAGATCAGGCCGGGCGCTTCCGCGGAGGTATAGATGGGGCGCGAACCCGGCAGCTGCATCATGGCCTGGCCGGAGATAGGCTGCCAGGCGGCGATGGCGGCGACGGAGCCGGAGGCCAGCACCTGCGGCGTGTTGTTGGTGGGTGTGTTTACGAGCGTGACGGAGCTGATCGCCATGCCATTGCTTGTCAGCGCATGTTCTAAGAGCAAATGATCGACCAGCCCGACCTCGACGCCAATTTTTTGCCCGGCCAGCTGTTTGATGCTGGTGATGCCAGGTTTGCCGACGACCATGTCGTTGCCGCTTGAATAATCGGTGAGCAGGATCAGCACATTTTTTGCACCACCACCGCCGATGGCAAGACCGTCGCCATTCGCAATGAAATCGCCATCGAGCTTGCCTGCGGAGAAGGCATCAAGCGAGGCCGAATAATCGAACCACTGCATATCGACATCGACGCCGGCTTCCTTGAACCAGCCTTTGTCGATCGCGATCTGCCAGGGGGTCCAGCCGGGCCAGTCACTGAAGCCGATGCGTAGCGGTGTTTCGGCTTTAGCATTTGTGCTCATGCCGGAGGCGGCGGTGACGGCGATGGCGATGGCCAAAGCGATGCTGGAGATTTTTTTGAGTGCAATTCTCACGATATGAACCTCGGTTAGGGTGGGATGCGAATTTCAATGGCGCTACGTGGCGGTTGCGATGATACGGTAATTGGGAAGCAAGAATAGTGCCAGGGAGGAAGGGGGGTTAGAAGGCGAGAAGGTTTTCGCGCAAAGTCTTATGCGCATATTCAGTGCGGGTGAGACCGCGCTTCTGCAGTGCCGGGATCAGCCCATCGGTGATGTCCACCACATAGCGGCGGCTGACGCGCAGCACCGGTGTGGTGATGAGAAATCCATCTCCGCCGACCTCCGCCATTACCTCTTCCATGCGTGCGGCGACCGAGTCCGGTGTGCCGATCAGCTCGACGGAGGAGACAATGCCGCCGGCGCCATCGACCACCAGCTGGCGGAGTGTTTTGCCGCTGCCGTGTTGCTGGAATTTGTCGAGTGAACCTTGCTCGCCGTTTGTTACCAGCCGTTCGGGCAAAGGTTTGTCGAGGTCGAATTTTGCGAAATCGATATCGGTGATGGCGGAGACGGAGGCCAGCATATCGTCGATGAAATGCGGGGCGTTGAGCATGCGCTTGTGCTTGGTGTGCGCCTCTTCTTCAGTCTCCGCCACGGTGGGGGTAACGCAGAACAGAATTTTTATCGTATCCGGATCGCGCCCGGCTGCTACGGCGCGGGCGCGGATGTCGTCGCGGAATTCTTTCATGCTGGCGACACCGCTGGCCACCGACACGATGGAGTCCGCGTGGCGTGCCGCGAAATCCCGCCCGCGTGGCGAGGCGCCGGCTTGGACATAGATCGGGCGCCCCTGCGGCGAGCGTACCGTGTTAAGCGGGCCGCGGACTTTGAAGAACTCGCCCTTGTGGTTGATCGGGTGGATCTTGTTGTGATCTGCGTAAACACCCGCCTCACGGTCCAGCACCACGGCATCCGCATCCCAGGAGTCAAGAAGTTTTCCGACGACCTCCATATACTCTTCCGCCATGGCGTAGCGCTGCTCGCGCGAGGGCAGTTTTTCCAGGCCGAAATTCTGTGCGGCCAGGTCTTCGGCGCTTGTTACGACATTCCAGCCGAACCGGCCCTGCGTCAGGCTGTCCACCGTGGAAGCCAGGCGCGCCAGTAGAAACGGCGGGTAGCCGAGGGTGGACATTGTGGCGATGACGCCGAGGCGCTGGGTTGCCATGCCCATGGCCACGGCCAGCGGCACGGGGTCGTGCTTGGGCGCCATCACGCCGCTGCGCAGCCCCCCTTCACGCGAGCCGCCATAGGTTTCGGAGACCATCAATTTGTCTTCGATCATGATGTAATCGAAACATGCCCGTTCGAGCGCGCGCGCCATCTCGATGTAGAACTGCCCATCCCACGGCTGGCCGCCCTGGCCGAAGGGCTCGCGCCATTCGTCGGGCGTGAAGTTCATGAACCAGCCAAGATGAAATTTTTTACCTGACATCGCTATGCTTCCGATCTCGCATGAGTCACAAATAATGTTCCGCCAGACTGGCGGCTTGCATCTTATTAAACGGTGGTTCAATTATCCCCGTCAAGCGAAACTCGCGTAAAAAATGCTTGAATTTTGGGTGATATGTTGGGGATTTGGTCAGATGAAATTTTAATAGGCAGTGTGCTGCAAATTATGTGTGCAATTAGAATCGGAGCGTGATGCATGGCGCGGGTAAGGGCAAAAGAGCCGGATTTGGGAGACAGGCCGGCGCGTAAACGGCTCGCCCCGGCGGCGCGCGCGGAGCATATTCTTGCCATCACGCTGCAGCTGTTTGCGGCGCGCAACTACAACACCGTCTCCATGCGCGACATTGCCGAGGCCTGTGGCATTAATGCCGGGCTGATCTATTATTACTATGAGAATAAGGACGAGCTGCTGCGCCGCGCGCTGGCCCATGCCATCGAACAACTGCATTTAGGCTATGATATCGGCCAGCGCCACAACCTGAATCCGGCGCAGGAATTAACGGCCTGGCTGCAGATGCATGTGCCGATTGCGCCGATGCTGACCAGCATGGCGAAGATTATGGCGGATTATGCGGTCTCCAGCATCAGGGATGAAAAAACCGACCAGTTGATTATGGCGTTCTACTCGCGCGAGCAGAATTTTCTGGAAGATTGCCTGAGCAGGGGCATTACGCAGAAACTCTTCCGCCCGGTGGATGTGGTGCAAACTGCGCGCGCCTTCAGCTTGCAGCTTGACGGTATTTTTTACGCCTCCCAGGCGCGCGGCGATGAGCGGATCGCCCAGGACATCGCCAGCCTGTGCGCGATTGCCGAGGGCCCGGCTCTGACACCGCCCTGACCCCCTCCGGCCATGGTGCGGCCGTAGGGCAGGCGGCGGGCACGGGTAGAAAATCTATTTCCTGAGTTTTTCGGGAAATAGCTTTGCGTTGAGTTCGGTGTATTTGGAACATTGAACTAAATTACAGCATGATTTAAAAGTCTATATTTACAATATAAATACTATTGATACTACTGCTCATTGATGTGAGGGAAAGGCGGCTGCCCGCCGCCCGCAGGCCACGCTTTGGAGTAGAAATCTATGTTGACCCGCCGCCGCTTTACCGCCCTTACCGCCGGCCTGCCGGCCCTTGGCAGCGTGCTGGCGGCCTGCCCCGCGCTGGCCTCCACCCCGCCTGCGAAAATCCGCATCGGCGTGCCGATGACGGGGCTCGGCGGCCGCCCCTTCTCCATGGGCAGTTATATCTCCGTCATCCATGTGCAGGGGTTGCTGGAGAAAGAATTTGCCAAGGACGGCACGTCCATCGAGTGGCATTTTTTTACCGGTGCCGGCCCGGCGGTTAACGAGGCGCTGGCGGGTGGGGCACTGGATTTTGCCTGGCAGGGCGATCTGCCGGAAATCGTGGCACGTTCGCGTGGTCTGGCAACGCAGCAGCTGCTCGTCACCAGCAACCGCCTGCCGATTTCGGTCATCACGAATAAAAAATCGGGTATTGCCACGCTGGCTGATCTCAAAGGCAAGTCTGTCGCCAACTTCCAAGGCACCAACTTGCAGCTTGCCGCAGACCGTATCCTCGGCTCGGCGGGTCTGACCGAAAGCGATGTGAAACTGGTCAATCTTGACCCGCTCACCTCGGTCGAGGCGGTGGCGCAAGGGCAGATCGACGCAAGTGTCGCCGAATTCCTGCCGCCGCCGCGCGTTGCCCGGCTATTGAAAGTCATCTTCACCTCCGGGCCGCAAACCCCGGTGCTCACGGCACAATCTTCTTTCATCGTCACGAATGATTTTATCACTGCCCATCCTGATGCCGTGGACCGTGTGGCGCGCGTGGCGGTTGAGGCCGCCTATTGGTCCTCGCAGGAGCAGAATCGCCAGGCACTCTATGCGGTTTTCGATAAAACCGGCTATCCGCCCGAATTTATCCAATCGATTTTCGGAGGTTTCGACCTCAAGCAATTCAACTCCCCGCTCTGGGATGATTTTGCCACGGCACAGCTCGCACGCTCGGCATCGGATTGCGTCAAATTCGGACTGATCCGCACGCCGGTTACCGTGCCGGGCTGGGTCAACGCCGCGCCGCTGCAACGCGCTTTGGTGGCAACGAACCTCACCGGCTATTGGGCGCGCTATGCCGCTGACGGCACGACGGTGCTTAGCTGATGTCCGGCGTGGTTGAAAGAGCTCTCATCATTCAACCCGCGCGGCGCGGCGGGCCGGACCTTGCCTGGGTCTGGCGCCTGCGTTTTATTGCGCTGCCGGTGTTCCTGCTCCTGCTGTGGCAGATTTCGGCCAGCTACGGACTTGTTTCGCTGCTGGTGTTGCCTTCGCCTTTACAAACCTGGGCGGCGTTGCACGTTGTTTGCACCAATGGCACGGTCGCCTCGGCGCTTGAAATAAGCCTGTGGCGTTTGGCCACCGGCTATGCGCTGGGTGTGGTGCTGGCCGTGCCGCTCGGCCTGGCATTCGCGATGTCGCCGGTTGCGCGCAAACTCATCGCCCCGACCTTCTGGTTTATCGTTCGTGTACCGCCGGCCGCCTGGATCCCTTTCCTCATGATGCTGTTTGGCATTGGCGAGGCGCTGAAACTGGTCATCATCGCCAAGGCCGTGATGATGCCGGTGACCATCAATACCGAGCTGGCGATTCGCGGCATTCCATCGGGCTGGCGTGAGCTTGGCCGGCTGTACCGGCTTTCTCCCTGGCTTACCCTGCGCCGCATTCTTTTCCCTGCCACCATATTGCCGTTGTTCACCGGCCTGCGCCTGGGGCTGATGCAGTCCTGGCAGATGCTGATCTTCGTGGAGCTGCTGGCCTCCAGCAACGGCATTGGCTACCAGCTCACCATGGCCCGCCAGCTCTTCCAGCTGGACACGATGCTGGCCCTCATGGTGGTGGTCGGTGTGGCCGGCTTCGCGCTGGACCGTGCCCTGGGCGTGGTTGAACGCCAACTGGCCCGCAATTTTGGCGGTGTGGCATGAGCGGCGGCATGAGCGCGCGGCACTGGCATGACTCCCGCTGGGGTACGCTGGCTCTTGGTTTGGCCTTTCCCGCGGCGCTGGCGCTCGTCTGGCAGGGTGCGGCGGCCAAAGGCATCATCGACTCCAGCGTCTGGGCCTCGCCCTGGCTGGTGGCCAAGGCCGTGGCCACGCAGGTGCGGGACCCGCAATTCTGGTCGGACCTCGGCGCCAGCCTGTGGCGGGATGCGCAGGGCACGGTACTGGGCATTCTGCTGGGTCTGGGCGCCGGCCTGGCCCTCGGCCGCTCCGCACTGGCACGGGATTTCTTCGGCCCCACGCTGGATGCGGCCAAAGCCGTGCCGATCTTCACCTGGGTGCCGCTGCTCGCGGTCTGGCTCGGCTCCGGCGAGGAAGGGAAGATCGCCTTCATCACGCTCGTGACCGCCCTGCCGGTTTTGTTCAACACGGCCGAGGGGGTTCGGTCCCTGGAAGCTCGCCACCTCGAACTGATCCGCCTGTACCATCTCGGCCGCCTGACGACATTCCGCCGCGTGGTTCTGCCCGGTGCCGGCCCCGCCATTTTGCGCGGTGTTCACCAGGCGGTGCTCTTCGGCTGGCTCGCGACCATCGGCGCTGAGTTTCTGTTCGAAGCCGGTAACGGCATGGGCACCAATATTAACGGTTTTAAAGAGCTGTACGCCCTCGATTTCGTGGTCGCCGACATGCTGGCCATCGGCCTGGTCGGCATTATTTTCGACCTCGGTTTTGGCCGTATCGAAAAATTTCTACTCCGCTGGCGTGAGGATTCTTCTCCATGACCCAAGATATTTTGACCTTGAACGCCGTAGCTAAACATTTTGCCGTGGACGGCCGCAAGGTCGAGGCGCTGCGGGGCATCGACCTCGCTTTGCGCCCGGGTGAGTTCACGGCACTGGTGGGCGCCAGCGGCTGCGGCAAATCGACTTTATTGCGGCTTATCGCCGGGCTTGATGCGCCGGATGCCGGGCAGATTTTGCTGAATGGCACACAGGTGCGCGGCCCCTCGCGCGATTGCGGCTTGATATTTCAGGACCACCGGCTGCTGCCATGGCTGAGCGTGTTGCAGAATATAGAACTGGCGCTGTCCGGCACCACGCATTCGGCACAGGCGCGGCAAAAACTCAGCCAGGCCAGCCTCGATCTGGTTGGATTGGCCGATTTCGCCAACGCCTTTCCGCGCCAGCTTTCCGGCGGCATGGCGCAGCGCGTGGCGCTGGCGCGCGGCCTGGTCAACCGGCCGCCCTTGCTGCTGTTGGACGAGCCTTTTTCCGCGCTCGACAGCCTTACCCGCGCCAGGCTGCAGACCGAGCTGCTGCGCATCTGGGCGCATGAGGGCAATTCCATGCTGCTGGTTACCCATGATGTCGAGGAGGCGGTGCTGCTTGCCGACCGCGTTATCGTGCTGGCCGCCAATCCCGGCCGCATTCAGGCCGCGGTGGATATTACTTTGCCGCGCCCGCGTTTGCGCAACAGCGCCGAAGTTGCCGCGCTGAAAACGCTGATTCTGCAAGGGCTCGATGACTTCGCCGAAGCCGCCTGAAGGGAGCGCTTGTGAGTTTTATGATGTGTTGAAGATTGTGACCGCGGCTGGGACGCTAATAAATAATGATATCAAAACTATTCGATGGAGAGAGTTTCGTGAAGTCTATCAGATATTCGGGAGTGCTGTTACTCGGCATTTCCAGCCTGGCTGCCGCCGCGGCCTGGGGGCCGGCAGCGCGCGCGCAAACCGAACCGCCGCCTCCACCGCCGCCAGCACCTGGTCAGATTGTGCAGTTGAAGCAGGTGATCATCACCGCCCGCCACCGTGCCGAGCGCGCGCAATCGGTGCCGGTGTCGCTCACCACGGTCAGCGCCCAGCAGATTAAAACAGTGGGGTCCTCCAACCTTACCAAACTGCAGCAGCTGGTGCCCAGCCTCACGGTGGAAGCTTTTAATCCGCGCAATACATCGCTTAATATTCGTGGCCTGGGTGCGGTGCCCAACCTCGCCAATGACGGGCTTGAAGGCGGTGTCGGCGTTTATCTCGATGGCGTGTTGCTCGCCCGCCCGGCGCAGGATGTTTTCGATCTGCCGGATCTGCAGGATATCGAGGTATTGCGTGGCCCGCAGGGCACGTTGTTCGGCAAGAATACCGTGTCAGGTGCCGTGAATATCACGACCAGGCTGCCAAGCTTCAAGCCTGAGGCCGACGGTTCGATTTCGTTGGGCACGCAAAATTACGTGCAGTTGAAAGCCAGCGCCTCCAGCGCCATTGGCAGTGGTGACAAGGTGGCGTTCCGCCTGTCCATCCAGGGCACGCAGCATGAAGGCTATACAAGCAACATCGTTGATGGTCAGCGCTATGGCAACCAGGACGACAAGGGCGTGCGCCTGCAGATTCTGGCCAATGTCACGCCGGACCTGACCTTGCGCGCCATCATCGATTACAGCCACCAGAAAGAGGATTGCTGCGTCAATCTCTTCGCCGGTCAGGCGCCGACCGGCGGGAATGCCGTCGCATCTTATGCAGCGATCGGCTATACTTTGCCGACCATAGACGCGTTTGCGCGCAAGACCGATCTCGACAGCCCAACATATTACGATATGGAAACGGGTGGTGCGTCGCTGCAGGCCGATTACAATCTCACCGGTTATACGCTCACTTCCATCTCGGCTGTGCGCTACTGGAACTGGTACCCGCATAACGATCTCGACAGTTCGGCATTGTCCGTATTTACCGCGGGCAACACGACTGATTATCAGCGCCAGGTCAGCCAGGAATTGCGTGTTACCTCACCGCTCGGCGGCCCGGTGGATTATACGGCAGGGCTCTATTATTTGTACCAATCCATCGATAATCAGACGCTGATCCAATATGGTTCGCAAGCTGGCTCGCTTCTGGCAGGCAGCAATACGTCCGCGACTGCGGGCGTTTACAACGCCGCGCTGAATGGCTTTGCCTCGGACAGCAATGGCGTGTACGATACCAATAGCTTTGCGGCGTATGGCCAGGCGACATGGCATATCAACCCCCAGTTCGATCTCACCGGGGGCTTGCGCTATACTTATGAAATCAAGGATGGCTATTTCAAGCAGGTCCAACAAGGCGGGGTGGCCACGTCTTCACTGCCGGCCGCCGCGGCAAGTGTTGTTACGGCGTTACGCAACAGTTTTGGCCCCGCCGTCGCCCCCTATAGCGTGCATACGGATAATGGGCTGCCGGCGGGGCTGATTACATTGTCCTATAAGCCGGACGCCAATATCCTCACCTATGTCACCTATTCGCATGGGTCGAAATCGGCCGGTATCAATCTCGTGGCAAGTGCGATCGCTCCTAGAATCGTCTCTCCCGAATCTATCGATAATTACGAGATAGGATTTAAAACGACACTGCTGGACGACCGGCTTCTCTTCAATGGTGATGCCTTCTGGGATGAAGACAAGGATTACCAAAGCACGCTGATCGGCTACACCGCTGGCGGTTCGCCCTACACCTATATCGCCGGTATCCCGAAAGTTCAGTCACGCGGCTTCGAGATTGACAGCCAGGCGCAGGTGACCAGCGGCCTGAATCTGTTCGCCTCAGGTGTTTATGATGACGCCTATGACGAATCGAACCCTTCGGCGCCATGCCCGCTTGAACTTGGTGGCGCGGCGAAATCCTGCAACCTTACCGGTCACCCGGTCGCTGGCGTGTCCACCTGGACCGGTTCCGTCGGCGGTGAATTTGATCAGCCTCTGCCCCCCGCTTATGGGCATAATCTGGTCGCTTATTTCGGCGGCAATGCGATCTTCAAATCCGGCTTCTATTCGGCGGCGGACACGTCGAAATATAGCTATGTCCCGGGCTACGGCCTTGGCAATGTGACGTTCGGCGTCAAAGCCGCGAGTGGCGCCTGGGATCTCTCGGGCTGGATTCATAACGTTACGAATGCACAGTACTACCTCTACAGAAGCGCAAGTGGGACGTTCCCCACCTATAACCTCATCGCTGGCCAGGTTGGTGACCCGATAACCGGGGGTGTGACGCTCTCGGGCAAATTCTAACCAACTTCAAAACTCACAGGAGATAAACATGACCAACATACAGCAGATTTTCGTTAATAAGCCGGATGCTTCGATCGCACTGGATGTTGTCCCCGTCGCGGGCCGCATCGGTGCCGAAATCCGCGGCGTACAGCTGTCCGATAGGCTTTCCGCTGCCACCATCGCCTCCATTCGTGCAGCCCTTGTGCGGCATAAGGTCGTATTTTTTCGGGACCAAAACGAGCTGGACGATGCCGGCCAGGAAGCCTTTGCTGGCATTCTGGGCACGCCGGTAGCCCACCCCACAGTGCCGGTGGCCGATGGCTCTAGCTATTTGCTGGAGCTGAACTCCCGCGACGGCTATGCCGCTTCTTCCTGGCATACTGACGTCACCTTTGTGCCGGCCTATCCGGAAGCCTCGATTTTGCGCGCGATCGATGTGCCGGAAGCGGGTGGTGATACGCTCTGGGCCAATACTGCCTCGGCTTACGAAGAACTTCCGGCGCCATTGAAGCTCCTCGTCAACGACCTTCGCGCCGTTCATACCAATCTGTATGACTATGCGGCCGCCTTCGCCGGCGCCGGTTCGGAGATACAAAATCATTATCGCAACGTCTTTACCTCGACCGTTTATGAGACGGAACATCCGGTCGTGCATGTGCATCCCGAGAGTGGCGAGCGCAATCTGCTCCTGGGCCATTTCGTGAAGAACTTCGTCGGCCTCAACGGTGTTGATTCCGCCCGGCTGTTGAACATTCTGCAGGACCACGTGACCAAGCCGGAAAACACGGTGCGTTGGAACTGGCGTAAGGGCGATGTCGCGATCTGGGACAACCGCGCCACGCAGCACCGCGCCATTGCGGATTTCGGCCCCCAGAAGCGCCATCTGCGCCGTGTCACCATCGCCGGCAAGTCGCCGGTGGGGATTGACGGTTCGGTGAGCCGTCTTCTTAAAAAAACCACCCCGCAGCCTGAGGCGCAGGCTGCCGAATAATTCGGGCGGTGCGATAATTCTACCGGGGCGCGGGCAACCGCGCCCCTTTTTTATGCGTGGTATTCCGGATGGTCGTGTGCCGCCTTTATTTACGGCGCGCACGGCGCGCGGGGGAAAGACAGGGGGACACGGTCATGGATATCCCCCGGCGCTGCCTGGGCAGCGTCGTGATGCACAGAGGATATCAGCTGCGCAAATCCACTGCATTAATGAAGCCATTGGCACAACCGGAGAAACTCAACGATTGTGGAGCATATATGGCCTGCCAGCATTCCGGCAGCGGTGGCGGTTTTATTCTCGCCCCGGCGCGTTGATTATGGAAGCGGCCGCGCCCTATTTAGGAGCGGCTTTGCTCTCAATCTGCCATAGCCGCGCCAGAGCCGCCGGGGCGTCGTTCAAATCTCCCGTGCTGTAGCCGGGCACGGTCTCAAACCCCTTGCCGTTGGCAATGGCGGCATCCAGAGGCGTCGCGGGTGTGGCGCTCGCATTTTGCGGTTGCGCCACCTGCTTGTTCGCCAATGTCTGCAGCCGCGTGGCATGGCCGGCATCGGTTTCGGTGGTGAGTGTGCCATTGGCAAACCCCGCATCGAGCACGCTCTTGGCTTCGGCCGGGTGGCTGGCGATGAGCGCGCGCTCGGCATAATCCTCGTAATCGCCTGGTGCGGTCAGCGTGCCGGTCGCCAGGCGCAATCTTTCAACATCCAGCGTCAAACCATCCGGGAAGCCAGGTGCTGCCTGTACCAAGGCGATGGCGGCATTCCATACGTCGGGTGTCGGTGAGGCCACAAGCAGAGTCTGCAATGTCTCGAAATAGGCCTGGTTGTCGCCGGATTTTTGCGCGGCACTCACGGCCAGTTGCAGCTCCGCCACCGGCGCTGTGCCGGTGGCGTTATCATGCCGCGCATCGCGCAATGCCGCGGCGTAATGGCCTTGCGCATATTCAGCCTGTGCGGCCAGAGCGCGCGTCTGCGCATCCGTGCCGCCGGCCGCGACATATTTATTCACCCAGGTCACCGTATGCGGGTAATCCGCCGCATGCGCGTAAAAACCCGCAATCGCCTGGGTTAGCGGCAGGCGCGTTGCCGCCGGTGTGCTGCTGCTGGCCAGAACGGTCTCGTAGGACTGCGCCGCGAGTATGTAATTGCCCGCACCGCTGGCGGCGGTACCGCGCAATTGCGCAATGGCCAGCGCCTCATCGGGCGAGAGACTGCCGACGGCCTGCGCCGCGTTCACTTGCGTTAATGCGCCGGTGAAATTTTTCTTTTGCAGATCGCTCTCGGCCTGGAGCAGATGTTTTGCCACCTCCGGGCGCATCGGCGCGGCGAGAACCGCGCCGGGAGCCAGCAGGAGGGCCAAGGACAAGGGAAGCAGGTATTGTTTCATTGTGCGAATTGCTCGTAGCCGACGATGCCGATTTTCTGGATGCCCAGGCGCTGCGCCGTGGCGAGAACCTCGGCCACGTATTTATAATCGGTGAGTTTGTCTGGGCGGATGTGCAGCTCCGGCTGGGTCGGCTGTGCCGCCAATGCGGCAAGCTGGGCCTGCAACGCTTCACGCGTCGGTACCACCGCGCCATCCCACAGAATCGTGCCGTCGAAATCAATGTCGATCTCAACCACCGGGGGCTGCACCGTGGCGGGCTTCGCATTGGCTTGCGGCAGGTTCAGCTTCACCGCATGGGTCTGAATGGGAATGGTGATGATCAGCATGACCAGCAGCACCAGCATCACGTCGATCAACGGCGTGGTGTTGATATCGATGAGAACTTCCGGCTCGTCGCTGGTGGAAAAATTAATCGACATGGCTCAATTGCCTCCCGGCACCGGCTGGGTAATGAAGCCGACTTTCTGGATGCCGGCGCGCTGGGATGCCAGCAGCACCTCGCCTACCGCCTGGTAATGCGCGTTCTGGTCGCCAAAGATATGCACTTCCGGCTGCGGCTGCTGGGTGGAGACCGCCAGCAGGCGCTTCTGCAAATCGGCGAGGCCGGAAAGCTTTTCCTGGCTCCAGTAGATATTACCATCCGCATCGACCGAGATATTGATGTTCTGCGGCCGTGTCTGCGTCGGCTGGTTGCGCTCGCTCGGCAGCTGCACGGGCACGGTGTGGGTTACCACCGGCACGGTGATGAGGAAGATGATCAGCAACACCAGCATCACATCGACCAGCGGTGTGGTGTTGATGCTGGCGAGGAGCTCGTCCTCGCCATTTTGAGAAAATTGGATGGCCATGGTTTTAGGCCGTGCGGGCGACGTTGAGCGGCCGGGCGGCCGTTTCCGTGCGGATGGTCGTGACACTCTGCGTGCCGACAACCTTGCCGCTGACGAGAACTGAGTGAAGGTCGCTGGCGAAGCCACGGAGTTTTTCAACCGCCAGCTTGTTGCGGCGGACCAGCCAGTTATAGCCCAGCACGGCGGGCACGGCGGTGGCAAGGCCGAGTGCGGTCATGATCAGCGCCTCGCCAACCGGACCGGCGACCTTGTCGATGCTCGCCTGGCCGGCAATGCCGATGGCGATGAGCGCGTGGTAGATACCCCAGACCGTGCCGAACAGCCCGACGAAGGGGGCGGTGGAGCCGACCGTGGCCAGCACCGCGAGACCGCCTTGCAGCCGGCTGACGATCTGCTCGACCACGCGCTGGATCGAGAGGGTGATCCAGGTGTTGAGATCGATGTTTTCCACCAGCGAGCCTTCATGATGCTCCAGCGCATTGAGCCCGGTGCTGGCCACGGCCTGGAACGGGGTTTTGGGCGGAAGTGCCGCAACGGCCTCAGCCACGGAACCGGCTTTCCAGAAGCTGCCATTGGCGGTTTTGGCCTGGCGCAGCAACCGGTTCTGCTCGATCAGCTTGGTGACCAGAATATACCAGGTGGAGGCGGACATGATGGCCAGCGCCAGCAGCGTGCCGCGGGCGATAAAATCGCCCTGGCCCCAGAGTGCCGAAAGCCCATACGGGTTGCCAATGGTGGCGGTGGCGGGAGCGTCATCGGCCAGGGCCGGGGTGTTGACCACCGGTGTGACGTTACTATCCGCCGGTACGGCCGGCGCATCGTTCTGAGCTGCGGGGGCCTGAGCCGCGGAGGCAGCAGCCGGTGCCGGGGTGGCGGTTTGCGCCATTGCTGCTAGCGGGGTGGCGAGGAGGGCAGCGCCCAGCAGAACGGCGGGAAGGTTTTTTGCGAATTTCATGTCTTGTACTCCAACTTTGCACAATATCTTGGTGTGCTAATTCATGTGTTTAGTTCAGGGTCCAAACGTAACTTATGCTTGTCCAGGCTTCTTGCGGCTTACCGCCGGTGCCGAGTGCGGGTCTGAATTTACACTGGCCCAGCGCCCGCACAGCGGCGTCGTCCAGCGCGGTATGGCCGCTGGAGGCCGCGACCCGGCTTTGTTCCACGGCCCCATCCGTGCCGATGAGGAATTGCACCACCGAGGTGCCGGTCTGCCCCATATCAGCGGCTTCTTCCGGGTATTGCGGCGCGGTGCAGCTCTGGTTGGTGTCCAGCCCAGCCTGCCTGGTGATAACCGGGCGCGGCACGGCCACGGGCACTGGGGCGGGCGGTTTAACGGTGGTGACGGAGGCTATGACCGGCGGTGCCGGCGGCGGCGCGATCTGGATTAGCGGCGGGGGAATATAGGGCGGCGGCGGGTTGATCACGGGCGGCGGCGGCGGCGGCGGCGCCTCGGGCGGCGGCTTCACCTCCTGGATGATCTGCGCCTGCAGCGGGGCGTGCAGAACCTGCACCACGGCCGAGCCCAGCCCGTTCAGCAGCGCATAGATGATCGCGATATGCAGCACCACGACGACTGCGATGCCAACGAGTTTCTGCGGCGAGGTGGTGTTCTCTGCGTAATCCAATGCCCGGCTCCGGAATTTTGGTCCGGCCCATGCCGGATGGCTGGGTTTTATGGCTATATTCTTCTAAAGTCTATCGTGAATATGGTGATATATATATGATTTAAGCAAATGTTTTCGTATTTTCTTGCGAATGCCCAAAGTGCAAAAAATATTATTCTGCACCGTGCCAAATTTAGAAGATCTCACTTAAGGCAGACGCTCGCCGGTGAGCTTGGCATTGCCGAAGAAGCCCATTTTAACCTTGCCGGTCAGATTGTCGCCGTCGATTTGAACATCGTATTTCAGCGTCAGGGAGATGGGTTTTTTGACCTTCAAATCCCATTTCAGGCTGTTGCCGGTGATGCTGCCCTCAAATTCCTGGTCGCCGACATCGCTGAACAACGTGCCTGTGAGCAACGTACCGTTGGTGATGAACTGCCCTTTCATCTCCTGCGGACCCATGGGGGTGGAAAGGATCATCTTCCACATGCCATCGGCGGCTGCGGAAGATGGGGCGGAAGGAGGAGGAGCAGGGGGAGCGGCGGCGGGCAGGGGCGCTGCCGCGGCCACCGCAACCGGCTCCGGCGCCTTATGTGCCAGTGAGCGGCCTTCGATGACCCCCAGAAGTTTTACGGGTGTCAGCGGCAGTTCAACAGGCACCTCGCCGAACGGGGCGAGTGCATCGGCAATCGCGTTTACCAGCGTCGGCGGGCCGATAATCGCCCCGCCTTCGCCCACGCCGCGAATGCCGCCCACCGATTGCGACGGCGTGCAGGCGTGCAGATATTCAAAATCCGGAATGTCGGAAATCGACGGAAGCAGGTAATCCTTATACGTCACCGCCGTGGGATTGCCGCGCGCATCGAACGACATTTCCTCCAGCAGCACCGTGCCGATGGCCTGCGCCAGCCCGCCCGCGATCTGCCCCTCGACCACGGCGGGGTTGATGATCGTGCCGCAGTCCTCGCAGGAGATCCAGCGCTGGATTTTAACGAAGCCGGTATCGGTATCCACCTCCACGATGCAGGCATGGGCGGCGCTGGTAAACGTCATTGGCGGCGGAGTGTAGCGGTATTGCGCCTCCAGCCCGGCCTCGAACCCTGGCGGCAGGCGTGCCGGCTCGCCATAGGCGATTTCCGCAATGGCGCGCAGGCTGCGGGTCATCTCCTTGGCGCCGGCGATATGCACCATGCCGTTCTCGATTGTGATGCTCTCCACGGGTGCGTTGAACAAATGGCTGGCCAGGGTTTTTACTTTTTCCGCCAGCAATTCGGAGGCTTTGATCGTCGCCCCCCCCGCGATAACCCCCTGGCGGCTGCCAGCCGCGCCGGGTGAAAACCCGCCGCGAGAACTGTCGCCCTCGAACACGGTTACATCCTCGTAGGCCACGCCAAGTTTTTCGGCGATAATTTGCGCCATGGTGGTCTGGGTGCCGTGGCCTTGGCTGTGCGTGCTCATGGTCGCCGTTACCTTGCCGGTCGGCTCGATGCGCAATTGCGCCAGCTCGCCCGTCATCGTGGCGATGCTGCCGGCGGAACCCGTGGGTTCGATGTAGGCAGCCACGCCAAGGCCGAGGTAGCGCCCCTGTTTGCGCGCTTCGGCCTGCTCCACACGGAATGCGGCAACGTCCAGCGTTTCGAGCAGTTTTTCCAGGCATTCGGCCGGGGTGATATCCCCCAAAGGTATGCCGAACGGTGTGGTCAGCGGCTGATCCGTCAGCGTTACGAGATTGCGGCGCCGCAACTCGATCGGCTCAAGTCCCAGCCGCCGTGCGGCAATATCGAGTGCGGTTTCGCGCGCCAGGGATTCCATCGCCCAGGGGCCGCGATAGGCCGCAAGCCCGACCGTGTTGCTGTACCAGCCGCGCGTTAAAAACGCATATGCCGGCATTTTATAGGCGGCCCACATGAACATGTGGACGGCGATGTTGCAGTCCGCCCCTTGCGGGTAGGCACCGTTGTTCACGCTGTAATCGCCATGCGAGGCAATCAGTCTTCCGTTGGCATCGAAAGCGGTGCGGACCAGAAACTCCTGCTCGCGTGCCTGGTTGGCAGAGGTGAGGTTCTCGACCCGGTCCTCGATCCATTTCAGCGGCCGGCCGAACAGCAGCCCGGCGATGATGACCGACATTTCCTCGCGCCAGGGGTGGTTCTTAAGGCCGAAGGAGCCACCGACATCTTTTGCGATCACGCGGATGCTGGTGTCGGGCAGGCCGAGGGCGAGCGAGACGTAGCGCGCGATCATATGCGGGCTCTGGCAGGTGATGTAGAGCGTCAGCTCTTCGGCACCCTCGCGGGTTACGATCACGCCGCGCGTCTCCATAGGCGATTGCGCGATGCGCTGGTGGGTTACCCGGTGCGTCACCAGGCACGGGGCGGAATGCAGTATCGCTTCGAGGTCTTCGTCCGGCTCTTCAACGCCCATTATCGCGGCGATGTTGTTGTCGGTGCCAGCATGCACCGGCGCGCCGGTTTTGGCGTCGCTGATGGTAACGACCGGATCTTCTTCCTCATACTGGATTTCGATGAGTGAGGCCGCGTCCTCGGCAATATAGCGGTCATCGGCGATGACCAGCGCGATCGGGTCGCCGACGTAAGCGACGCTGCCATTTGCCAGCGGCGTGATCGGGACAGTGGGTGGGGTGAGATAGAAACTCAGCATCTCCACTTTGATGGCGGCTAGCTCCGTATTGGTATAAATCGCGTGTACACCGGGCAGCTCGAGCGCGGCGGCGGTGTCGATGGAAAGGATTTTGCCGCGCGCGATGGGGCTGCGCGCGAAGGCGACATGCAGCATGCCGGGCAAAGTGATGTCATCGACGAATTGCCCGCGTCCGGTGAGCAGGCGGGGGTCTTCCTTACGCGGTACACGCTGGCCGATATAGCGCGTTGCACCAATGCCTGGGGCGTTCATAAATTTTCTCCGGCCAGGCGTTTTACGGCGCGGCGTATGCCTTGGTAGCCGGTGCAGCGGCAGATATGCCCGGAGAGTGCGGCGAGCAGCGATTCCTCGCTCGGTTTCGCATTGCCGGCGGTCAGCACCGCCATCGTCATCAATACGCCCGGCGTACAAAATCCGCATTGCAGCCCGTGCTCATCGCGCAATGCCTGTTGGGCCGGGTGCAGCGTGCCATCGGGGGCTGCCAGCCCCTCAACCGTCTTCACCTCGGCGCCGTTCACCTGCACGGCCAGCATCAGGCAGGAGCGCACGGCGCGGCCATCGACGATAACCGTGCAGGCGCCGCACACCCCGTGCTCGCAGCCGACATGCACGCCGGTATAGCCGGCATCGATGCGCAGAAAATCCGAGAGTGTTTTGCGCGCCTCGACAGAGCCTGCAAAGCGGCGGCCGTTGATGGTCAGTTCGATATCATGGTTGCTCATGCAGCCTCCTTGCGGCCCAGCGCCTCGCGCAAGGTGCGGCTAAAAATGCGGCGCCCGACCGTGCGGCGGTATTCGGCGGTGGCGTGGTGGTCATCGAATGGTGCTGTATCGGCGATGGCGAGTGCCGCCAGCCCTTCGATATCCAGTCCGTCCAGATTCTGCCCCAGCAAAGCGGCTTCGGCTTGCCGCGCTTTTACGGGCGTTGGCCCCATGCCGAACCAGGCCAGCCCGGCGCGGGTGATTTTGCCGCTTTCCAGCACCAGAGCGCCCACGAGTCCGACCAGTGCAAAATCTCCGGGGCGTTGTGCCACCTCGCGGAAAATCGTGACGTGCCCGGCGGGCCAATCCGGATAGTCGATCGCCGTCACTAGCTCATCTGGCTCCAGCACGGTCATATAGGGGCCGAGGTAGAAATCCTCCGCCGCAATCCGCCGTACGCCGCGCACTGAACGGGCTTCGATGACCGCCCCCAGCGCCACCGCCGTCGCGGGCATTTCCGCTGCCGGCTCACCCAGAGCAATGGAGCCGCCGATGGTGCCGCGGTTGCGTGTCTGGTGGTGCCCGACGTGGGACAAAGCCTGCACCAGCACGGGCAGACGGCCGGCCAGCGTGTCGTTGGTCAGCGCCTCGCATTGGCGCGTCATCGGGCCGATGCGGGTGGCTCCTTCGATGCGGCTGACGCCTTGCAGCGTGGGGATTTTATTGATGTCGAGCAGGACGAACGGCTGGCTCATGCGCAAGGCCAGCAACGGCATCAGCGTCTGCCCGCCGGCCAGTACGCTGGCTCCGCCGCCGGCATCGGCCAGTAAGGCGCAGGCCTCCTCGATGCTGCCGGGCGCCTGGTAGTCGAACGGTGCGGCCTTCATGGCCCGCTGCCCGCGAGCCGCGCGAGCACTGCCTGGTCCAGCACCAGCACGGGGGCGGCGCTGCGCCTGCCGTAGTCGAACGCCACCGCCGCCACGACCATCAGCAGCAGGCCGATGGCCAGCCCCATCCACTCCGTTTGCCCGCTCCCCGAATGGCCAACCAGATAGCCGGTGAGTGCCGCCACGGCCAAAGCCAGTACCCAGGCCGCCGGAAAACCGCGCGCGGCCGCAGGGGCGGGGGCACGCGCAACCGGAGCGGCAACGCCCGCAGCCGTGGGAGCCTGCGCCGGCCCGCCCAGAACGCTGCTGAATTGCTCGAAAAACTTGCCCGCCAGCTGCTTGGCGGTGGCGTCGATGATCGGGCCGCCCAATTGCGCCAGCCGCCCGCCCACCTGGGCATCGACCTCGTAGGAGAGCAGTGTCCCGCCGCCATCATCCACCAGCCGTACCTTGGCGCCCCCCTTGGCGGAACCAACCGTGCCGCCCTGGCCCTCGCCGGTAATCGTGTAGCCATTCGGCGGGTCCAGCTCCGAGAGCGTCACCGCCCCGGAAAACCGCGCGCCGATCGGCCCGATTTTGATCGCCACAATTGCCTTCAGCCGCCCATCCGCTTCTTTTTCAAGCGATTGGCAGCCGGGAATGCATTGGCGCAGCACCGCGGGATCGTTGAGCGCGTCCCAGACTTTTGCGCGCGGGGCGGCAATCCTCTGCTCACCGGTCATTTTCATGATATGAACTGTTCCTCCCCGCTCTTTGATCCATGCGTTTGATCCATTATATATCATAGTGCGCCGGGCTCCGTAAGCCTGGCGAGCACAGTTTGAACATTGCCCGGACGCTTGCGAGGCGTTTTTCGGAGTTAACGAGGCGTTTTTCGGAGTTAAAAGGTTTTCAATGATGGAAGGAAGCGTTATCGCCGCCCGCCCCACGCTTAATGCAGCGGGCAGCAAAGCAAAACTGGCCCAGGCGCTGCAGGATGCCGGCGGTGCGGAAGTTTTGCGCCTGGCTTTGCGCTGGCAGCAGCAGGGCAGGCGTGTCGCCATCGCCACGGTTATTGCCTCCTGGGGTTCCGCGCCCCGGCCGGTGGGCTCCAAGCTTGCGGTGGCGGAGGATGGTGATTTTACGGGCTCGGTCTCCGGCGGCTGCGTGGAAAATGCGGTGATCACGGCGGCGCTCGCCTGTATCGCCGACGGTGCGCCGCGCGTGCTGGAATATGCGGGCGATGCGAAATTTCCCTGGGAGGTTGGTCTGCCGTGCGGCGGTACCATCCGGGTTTATGTGGAAATGCTTTCCGCCAAATTCGCGGCTGCGTTATATGCCCGTGACCAGGGCCATGTTATCGCATCCATCACCAATCTGGAAACCGGAGTATATGCGCAGATGACCGGACAGAGCACATCGGGCGATGCCGAAATCCTGCGCCAGGCGCTGGAGGTTTGGCCGGAAGCCTCCAGCGCCTGGCGCACGCAATTGATCTCGGCGGAAGGCGGGGAGCTGTTCATCGATGTGCATCGCCCGGCGCTGCGCCTGATGATTATAGGGGCGACACATCTGGCGCAATCGCTCTCCGCCATGGCTGGTTTGTACGGTTACGATGTCGTCATCATCGACCCGCGCGCGGCCTACCTTACCGCCGAGCGGTTTGCCGCGAAAAAACTTATGCCGGACGCGCCCGGTGAGGCGCTGGCGGCGTTGCGGCCGGATGCCGCAACCGCCGTCATCGCCGTATCGCATGATCCTAAAATCGATGACCCGGCATTGATTGCGGCTTTGCGTTCGGAGGCGTTCTACATCGGGGCCCTGGGTTCGCGCAAAAGCCATGAGGCGCGCCGCCTGCGGCTGGGCGAGGCGGGTTTTGATGATGCGGCTTTCGCGCGCATCCACGGGCCCGTGGGCTTGAACATCGGTGCGGTTTCGCCGCCGGAAATCGCGGGCGCGATCCTTGCACAGATTACGCAGATTCTGCGCGCCAAAGAGTGAACAATATCGCGGCCATTTTGCTCGCGGCTGGCTCGTCGCGGCGCATGGGGGACAACAAATTACTGCTCCAGGCCGAAGGCCAGCCCATGGTCCGCCGTGCCGCCGTGTTGTGTCAGGCGGGCGGGCTCTCGCCCATCATCGCCGTGCTCGGGCACCAGGCGGCGCAAGTCGAACAGGCCCTGGCGGACCTGCCGGTGCGTTGCGTGCTGAACGAGGATTTTGCCACCGGGATGGCAAGCTCCCTCACCACCGGCCTCGCTGCACTCCCAGCTGATGCGCCAGCGGTTCTGGTCTGCCTGGGCGATATGCCACGCATCACTCTGGATGATGTTTTTGCGCTATGCGCCGCTTTCGCGCCGGAAGAAGGCCGCGCCATCTGCATTCCCGTGCATGACGGACGGCGGGGAAATCCTGTATTACTCGGCCGCCAAATCTTTGCAGATCTGGCCTGCATATCCGGCGATCAAGGCGCAAAAACCATCATTCAAAAACACGCAGCGCTGGTGGTGGAAGTGCCGGCCGGCCCTGGCGTGCTGATGGATATCGACACGCCAGAGGCCTATGCATCATTCCGTAATAACTAACGTACCCATACCGACCAGCCGCCATCAACCGGTATCACAGCACCGGTCACGAAAGACGCGCGATCGGAGGCCAGGAAGCAGGCGACTTCCGCCACCTCATGCGGCTGTCCGCCACGTCCCATCGCGGCCCTGTCCACCAGATCGGGCTGGCTCGCCAGCCCCGTCGCCCCCATGATTTCGGTATGGATAAAGCCCGGACACACGGCATTCACGCGTATATTCTGCTTGCCATATTCCACCGCTGCCACGGTGGTGAGCCCCACGACACCATGTTTCGATGCCGTATAGGTTGAGGTATAGGGCGACGCCATGATGCCGCCCACCGAGGACCAGTTGACGATCGACCCGCCGCCGGTTTTCAGCATCTGGCGAATGCCGTGCTTCAGCCCATAGAAAATCCCACGCAGATTGATATCCATCATGTTGTCGTAATCAGCTGATTCGATGTTATGCAGCTGCCCGCCATGGCCGATGCCGACGACATTGAGCAGAATATCCATCCGCCCGTATGTCTCGACGGCAAATGCCATCAGCGCCTCAACTTCGGCCTCCTTCAGCACATTGCAGGAAAACGGAACCGCATTTTCGCCCAGATCGGCAGCCGTGGTCTTCTCCGCCCCGCTCATATCCGCCACGATGAGTTTCGCGCCCTCGCGGTGAAACAGTTTTGCGGAAGCCTTGCCCATGCCCGAGCCGGCACCCGTGATAACGGCGATCTTGCCATCCAACATACCCATTTGTCGTTCCCTCCAGTTTGCCGCTTATGCTGTGCGCTTAGGCAGCGATTGCCGCATCGCAGCTTTGGCGATGTGGTATTTTTTGATATACAATGGATCATATCCACGCGCGGCCCACAGTCAACCGGCCATACCGGGCTAAAATTCATCGCGCGGGCGGTTTGCCTAATGCAGTAAACTCACACATCACGCTGGGACAAATTTCCGGCCAGCTCGCCCTGTCCGGTGCTATAAAATCGTCTACAGAGCATAGTAACGCGATAATTCAGGTGAGGGCATCATGCAGGAACGCATCCAGACAAATCTAGCCATCGATCCAGTTGTGCTGACGAACATATACCGGCAGATGGCCCGCATCCGTGCCACGGATAAAGCCATTCAGACCGGGCTGATGAGCGGCCGCTTCTTCTTCACCTATTGGCCGATGACCGGACAAGAGGCGATCCCCGCAGTCGTCGCCCAACTCACCACCACGCGTGATTACATGGTCACCACCTATCGCGGCATCCATGACCAGGTCGCCAAGGGCGTGGATCTGTTCAAGCTTTTCGCCGAGGCGATGGGCCGGATCGACGGCGTGAACAAGGGCAAAGGCGGCGCGCCGCATATTTCCGACCCCGCCTCCGGCTCCATGCTCACCACCGCCATCGTTGGCGCCGGTGCTCCCATCGCCAACGGCCTGGCCATTGCCGCCCAGTCGCGTGGCGAGGACAGGGTGACGATTGTGAACTTTGGCGATGGTGCCACCAGCATCGGTGCGGTGCATGAGGCGATGAACCTGGCCGGCGCCTGGAAGCTGCCCGTCATCTTCATGTGTCAGAACAATCAGATCGCCGAATACACATTTATTCCAGATTACACGGCCAGCCCGGACTTCGCCGGCCGTGCCGCCGGTTACGGTTTTACGGGCGTAAAACTCGACAGCCGCGACCCCATTGCCTTCTACAATGGCATGAAAAAGGTGGTCGAGCAGATCAGGGCAGGCAATGGCCCGGTCTTCGTCGAAGCGATTACCCATCGCCACGGTCCGCATGCCGGCGTGGGCGACAGCAAGGACATCACGGCCGAGGCGCTTGCTATCGCCAAGGAAGAATGGCCGGTGCCGCGCACGCGCACATTGCTGCTGGATGCCGGCATCTGCACCGAGGCTGAGCTGACGGCGATTGAGGAAGCCGCCGCGGCGGAGGTTGAAGATGCCATCGTCCGCGCGCTGGCCTGCAAAATTACCCCGGTCGAGGAAACCCTCCTCGATGTCTATGCTGACCCCACCGTGCCGCCGCAGCCCGGAATTTATCCGGTGCGCGCGGAAGAGGCGGCGCCCACTGGCGAGACCAAGGTGATGCTGATGGCCGAAGCCATCGGCGATGCCCAGCGCACGGCCCTGCTCAAAGACCCCGAGGTTTTCCTGCTGGGTGAGGATATCGGCGACCCGCCGGGCGGCGTGTTCGCCACCTCGCGGGGCTTGCAGACCGAGTTCGGCAAACGCGTACGCCCCACGCCGATTGCCGAGCAGGCCATCATCGGCGCCGGCACCGGGGCGGCCATTGCCGGCATGCGCCCCGTGGCGGAAATCATGTTCAACGATTTCGCCGGTGTCTGCATGGACCAGATTTTCAACCATGCCGCCAAGCAGCGCTATATGTCCGGTGGCGCTACCCATGTGCCGCTCACCATCCGCATGATCGTGGGTGGTGGCCTTGGCGGTACCGGCGCGCAGCATTCGCAATCGCTGGAATCCTGGCTGCTGCACACGCCGGGGTTGAAAGTGGTTTACCCCAGCACCCCGTTCGACGCCAAAGGCCTACTGCTGAGCTGCATTTTCGACGAAGACCCGTGCATTCATCTGGAGCCCATGGCGCTGCTGCGTTCGCTCAAAGGCGAGGTTCCGGTCGATGATTACCGCATCCCGCTGGGTGTGGCCAAAATCCGCCGCCCGGGTACGGATATTACGCTGATCACCTACGGCTGGCAGGTTGCCCAATGCCTGAAAGCCGCCGATGAGCTGGCGAAGGAGGATATCAGCGCCGAGGTCATCGACCTGCGCTCGCTGGTGCCGCTCGACTACCACCGTGTGCTGGATTCCGTGAAGAAAACCCGCCGTGCTCTGGTCGTGCATGCCGCCACCGAGTTCTGCGGCTTTGGCGGCGAAATCGCCAGCACCATAAACGAGGAGCTGTTCACCACGCTGAAAGCCCCGGCCACACGTTTTGGCGCGGCATTTGCGCCGATTGCCTATTCGCGCGAAATTGAGACCAACCAGATCCCCAACGCCGGCTCCATCGCCGCGCGTGTCCGCAAAATCATTGCAAGCTGAGAAAGAACTCATGACAATAGAACTGCTCATTCCCCGCCTCGAAATGTCGATGACCGAAGCCGATCTGGTCGAATGGCTGGTGGAAGACGGCGCCACCGTAAAAGAGGGCGACCCGATCTACACCATCGAAATGGCCAAGGCGACGCAGGATATCGCGGCCCCCGCCTCTGGCACGTTGACGCAGATTGCCGCCAAAGGCCAAACCTACGACGTAGGCACCCTGATCGGCAAAATTTCCTGAGGGCTGGCCTTTACCCAACCCTCATTAAATGTAGCCTGAGTGCGGTGCTATGCCCGCGGTTCAGTACGGGAAGGGGAGAACGATGCAACCTAATGCAGTTCTCGTTCAAGCGGGGGCGATGCGTCTCTCGAAAGCAGCCGGGCTTTTGGCTGCCGCCGTGGTGCTCAGCATGGCACATGCTGGTGCCGCCTATACGGTGGTTGACGTGCATGTGAAAGTCGTTGTCGTAGACAAGAAGACCCATACCGTTACCTTCACCCGTGCGGATGGCAGCAACGGTGCGATTGTGGTGCAACCCCCCGAGATGCGGAAATTCGCCAGCAGACTGAAGCCGGGCGATAATGTCGAGGTGGAATATTTGCAGGCGATGTCGATTCAGGTGCGGCCAGCCTCCTGAACCAGCCGGAAGTTTGCGCATATCTCCCGGAGATATGCGCAAACCCGGCGCCTGGTAAAACAGCTGGCCTAAAGTGTCTCGCGAACTTCCTGCCACTGCTTGTACCACTCAACGAAACGCGGAATGCCGTCCGCCAGTTTGGTTGAAGGGACATACCCGCACAGCCCGTGCAGCGCATCCACATTGGCGCAGGTTTTCTCAGGGTCGGCCTCGGGTTTGGGTCTGTTCACCGTGATGGCTTTACGGCCCAGGCCCTCTTCCAGCAGCCGCACCAGATCCGTTACATATTCCGCCCGGTTGTTGCCGATGTTGAACAGGCGGTGCGGTGTGGCATCGGTGGGGGGATGGTCAAACACGCCGAGAATCCCGGCGATGATATCGTCGATATAGGTGAAATCCCGTTGCAGCCGCCCGCCCTCGTAAATCGTCACGGGCTGGCCGGCGCTGATTGCTTCGGCAAAACTGAAATAGGCCATGTCCGGCCGGCCCCAGGGCCCGTAAACCGTAAAGAAGCGCAAGCCTGTCTGCTTCAACCCGAACAGATGCGTATAGGAGGCGCTCATCAGCTCGTCCGCCTTTTTGGTCGCGGCATAGAGCGATGACGGCCGGTCGGCGCGCTCGCTCTCCGCATAGGGGAGGGTGGAGCCGGTGCCGTACACGGAAGACGAGCTCGCATAGATGAGGTGTTTGACGCTGGGCGTATGCCGCGCCAGCTCCAGAATGGAGAGATGCCCGGTGAGGTTGGAGGTGGCATAGGCAAACGGGTTTTCCAGCGAGTAGCGCACCCCGGCCTGGGCCGCGACATGCACGATCACTTCCACCCCGTCGCCCAGCCGCATCACCGCCTCATGCTCGGCGATGTTGAGGTGATGGAAGGTAAATCCCGCCCCCAGCCGTGCCAGCCGCGCCTGTTTCAGCCGCACATCGTAATAGGGGTTGAGGTCATCCACCCCCACCACCTCGATGCCCCGGGCCAGCAGCGCTTGTGCCACATGGTAGCCGATGAACCCCGCGGCACCTGTAACCAGGACGCGCATTATAAACCCCCGCCAGTCATGGTTTTAAACGAAGGGGCCGTGGCCCGCCGCTGCCTGCTGTTCTGGCCGAGCCCATGCCGTAAATCAAGCCGCCGCGGCTTTGGCCTGAGCCAAAGCCGCGGCCAAAATAATGACATTTCAACGACCGAAGCTATGTTTCATCGACAATATCCTGCAGCGTCCTTGCCAGCCATTTCACTGTCCCCTTCTGCTCTGGAAACAATATCCGCGCCGGGTGGGTAAAAACCTCGAACCCGTCATCACGCGCCACGGCGATAAGCGTGATGCCGGCGGCCTGTGCCTCGCGCACGGCGCGGGCCGTGGGGACTGAAATAGCGGCCAGAATACCGGCGCCGAATATTGCCGCCTTCTGGATTAAATCCAGTGAGACACGGCTGGTCAGCAATAGCACACCCGTTGCGGCATCATCGCCACGCAGGGCGGCGGCGCCGATCAACTTGTCCAGCGCATTATGCCGCCCGATATCTTCCCGCACCAGAAGCGCTTTTCCGGGTGCGAAAAAAGCGGCGGCGTGCACCGCGCGCGTTTCGTTGTTGAGCAGCTGCTGTCGCGCCATGGATTTAAAAGCGTCGGCGATGGCCGTGGCGGAGATTTGCGTTGTAGCCTGTACTGTTGGCAAAGGCCGGGAGGCCTCCTTCAAACTATCCAACCCGCACAGCCCGCACCCCACCGGCCCGGCAATGCGCCGCCGCCTTGCCTGTAAGGACTCGCGCAACTGCGGTCCCAGAGTCATGCGGCACTCGATGCCCTCATCTACCACGATCGCTTCGAAATGGGTGATATCGTCAGCCTTGCCGATAATCCCTTCGGACAGCGAAAATCCGATCGCGAAATCCTGTAAATCCGCAGGGCTCGCCATCATCACGGCAAAAGTCTCGCGATCATAACTCAGCGCCACCGCGACTTCCTCGGGCAATGCTCTTTCGCTCTCGGCCTGAACATTGCCGCGCCAGGAAGTGGCGGGGGCATGCGCAACAGGGGAGGGGACGCCGCTCATGGTGCCACGGCAGCGCGGGCAACCGCCAGATCATCCGGTGTGTTGATGTTCCAGAACGGATCGATGCCGCCGGCCTCGAATTCCACAGTTTTAAACGATATCTGTCCAAGCCATGTCCGCACCCGGTACACGCCATTGGCCAGATGGTCCTGCAATTGCTCTGCCAGCGCGCTGGGCCATATCCCGGCCACGGGATGCAATTCTCCGTCACTCAACGCGAAGGCGGCTTGGCCCGCATTCCGTCCCGTATTGAGCCGGATAACGAGATCAGCGGGCAGAAACGGTGTATCCGCCGGCGTGGTCAGCACGGCATCGGCGCCAATCGCGCGCGCCCACAGCATGGCGGTGTGAATGCCCGCCAGTGGGCCCAGCCGCCCCGGCAGCACATCCGCTTGCACCGGCAGGCCGGTATGTTGAAACAAAGCCGGATCGCTATTGCTGTTGATCAGCAGCGCGCTTGTCTGCGGGCGCAGCGAGGAGATGACATGGGTGAGGATCGAACCCTCCCCCAACGGCAGCAGACATTTATCGCCCCCGCCCAGCCGCCGCGAGCTGCCGCCGGCCAGGATAACACCAGGGATCATGACCCCGCCATCACATAGGATAGAATGAATTCCACCACCTGTTCCGGCTCATTCAGCGGTAAAAACACCCTGCCGCCTGTCTCGATTTCCTCATCGCAGGCCACGGCAACAATGCCCGGGTCATCATGAAAGAAAGCCGGTTTCCCAAGACTCGGCCGGTAAACTTCTATTTTTGGAATCTGCGCCAGCTTGAAACCTTCGACCAGCACCAGATCCACCGGCGCCATCCGCCCCACCAGCGCCGGCAGCGACATCTCCTCCGGCTCCTCGCGCAGCAGTGCCCAGCGGCCGTCCGCCACCAGCATTACCTCTTCCGCCCCGGCCTCGCGGTATCTAAAACTATCCTTGCCGGGCTTGTCGATATCGAAACCATGATGCGCATGCTTTACCGCGGACACACGCAGATCATACCCGCGCAACAACGGCAAAATCCGCGTCACCAGCTCGGTCTTCCCGCTGCCGCTGCTGCCGATAAATCCCAGCATCCGCATCAGAGTGCGGCAGGCAGCAGCGCCCGCGAAATTTTAACCGGCACGGATTTGTAGGACGGCGTGCCGCTCTGCGCATCATGATAGGAAAGCGGCACAAGCCCATTGGCTTCGGGATAATAAGCCGCCACGGAACCGGGCGCGATATCATAGGCAATCACGGTAAACCCTGCCAGCCGCCGGACAGTTTCCCCGGGCATCACGGTCTCCACATCCACAACATCGCCATGTTCCAGCGCCTGCGCCGCTAAGTCATCTTTGCTCATGAAAATAACGTCCCGCCTGCCGAACACGCCGCGATAGCGATCATCCAGCCCGTAGATGGTGGTGTTATACTGGTCATGGCTGCGTATCGTGGTCAGCCGGAACGGTGCTTCCGTTGTCATGGGCATATCCACCTCAAGACCTGTCAGTGCCAAAAACTCGGCCTTGCCGGAGGCGGTTTTCCAAACCCGCTCCGTCGGCGGCAAGGACAAACGAAACCCGCCCGGCACGCGGATGCGCAAATTATAATTCTTGAAATCCGGAAATACGGATTCAATCCCATCCCGGATCAAATCATAATCCGCGACCAGCCCGGACCAATCAACCTTGCTGTGAGGCAAAGTGGCATGTGCCATGCCGGCCACAATGGCGGGCTCCGATAGCAAAGCTTCGGACGCCGGCGGCAGTTTACCCACGGAGGCATGCACCATCGACATTGAATCCTCAACGGTTACCGATTGCGCGCCGGAAAGCTGAATATCCTGCTCCGTGCGGCCCAGGCAGGGCAGGAGGATGGAATCCTTGCCGATCAGCAGATGTGAGCGGTTCAGTTTCGTCGCGATATGCACGGCCAGATCGAGCTTGCGCATCGCCGCAAAACATTGTTCCGGGTCCGGCAGTGCTACGGCCAGATTGCCGCCAAGCGAAATCAGAATTTTCGACTCGCCGGCCACAATGGCCTGCATCGCCTGCACCGCATCATGCCCATGCGCGCGCGGCGGGGTAAAACCGTAACTGCGCTCGATCGCCTCAAGCAATTCTTTGCCGGGCTTCTCGGTAATCCCCACTGTGCGGTCACCCTGCACGTTGGAATGCCCGCGCAACGGGCAGATACCGGCCCCCGGTTTGCCAAAATTACCGCGCAGCAGCAGCAGATTCGCAATCTGCTGCACGGTGGAGGTGCCCTTGCTATGCTGCGTCACCCCCATGCCGTAGCTCACGATGGTGGCGTTGGACTTGGCATAGGCCGCAGCCACCGCCTCAAGTGCCGCGCGCGGCAACCCGCTGGCCGCCTCAATCTCCGCCCAGCCGGTCGCCCGCAAATCCTTGGCCAGCTCATCAAACCCATTGGTGTGTTCTGCAATAAACCCATGATCCAAAGCGTCACCATTGGCCTCATCCAGCGCCAGCAACGCCTTCATAATGCCTTTCAGCGCCGCGGCATCGCCGCCCACCTTCACCTGGTAGTAGGACGACGCAATCGGCGTCGAGCCCATGCTCGCCATCTCGACCGGATTTTGCGGGTCGGTAAACCGCTCCAGTGCCCGCTCCCGCAGCGGGTTGAACACGATGATGGGCACACCGCGCCGCGATACCTCATGCAACGTGCCCATCATGCGCGGATGATTGGTCCCCGGATTATGCCCGATTGCGATCAGCAGCTCGCAATGGTCAAAATCATCGAGGGACACGGTGCCTTTGCCAATGCCAATGGATTTCGGCAGGCCGACGCTGGTCGCCTCGTGGCACATGTTCGAGCAATCGGGAAAATTATTCGTGCCATATTCCCGCGCGAACAGCTGGTACATGAACGCCGCTTCGTTGGAGGTCCGGCCGGAGGTATAAAACTCCGCCATATTCGGATCAGGCAGTGCCTGCAGCGCCGCCCCAATGCGGCCAAACGCCTCGTCCCAACCCACTTCGCGGTACGTATCGCTGGCCGCATCATAGGCCATGGGGTGGGTCAGCCGCCCCTCATCCTCCAGATCATGGTCCGTCCAGCCCAGCAGTTCAGACACGGTATGGGCTGCGAAAAAATCCGGCGTCACGCGTTTTTTCGTGGCTTCCCAGGTCACTGCCTTGGCGCCGTTTTCGCAAAACTGAAAGGTGGAGCCATGCGCCTTATCCGGCCAGGCGCAGCCGGGGCAGTCGAACCCCGCCGGCTTGTTGGTGCGGTACAGCAGCAGCGGCGCCTCGGTGAGGTCCATCTGCTCACGCACCGCGTTGGCGGTGGCCCGCAACGCCCCCCAGCCGCCCGCGGCACTCTTATAAGGCTTTACGCCTGGTACAATGCGAGATGTCATGGCGAGGTCCTCCATATGGCGGTGCCGGAAGCAGTGCCAGGCACGCGGGACTATAAGTTCCATGCCGGCCCGGCCATTTCAAGTGTGGAGCCGCCCATAATCCAGCAGTCCGGACAATTGCTAACTCGGTATGGCCACGCCGTGATAAGCAACCTCGGGGGCTGCCAACGGGCGCAAACCTATGCTGCGCTGCGGCGTATTCGGCGCGCAGAATTCATGCTATCATACCGTTCAATACCTCGACCAGAGCGGAAAGTGACGCTATAGCTTGCCCGCGTTAGGAGAATGTCCTGACAAATCATCACACGCTCGCGGCTAAAACCGGCGTTTAGGGGGAAGGGCTGTTTTCGAAGGCATAGGGCCAAAGTACGACAAAGCCTGAAGGCTGACAGCCACGCCGCCGCCGGTGGGTGCGTACTCAAAGCAAACGTACAAAGCAATTTAAAACAAGGAGTTAATGATGAGGGTTCCCGTCTATGAACGTATTTTGCAGCTCTTCGAGGCCGAGGGGATCAACACGCTGTTCGGTATCCCGGACCCGAATTTCGTTCACATGTTCCTGGCCGCCGAGCGCCGCGGCTGGACCGTCATCGCCCCGCACCACGAAGCCGCCGCCGGCTTTATGGCTGAGGCTGCCTCGCGCATGACCGGCAAGGCCGCCGTGTGCATCGGCACGCTCGGGCCTGGAATTGCCAACGCCGCCCCCGCCATTCAGTGCTGCCTGGTCGAGAATTCGCCGGTCATCTTCCTCTCCGGCCAGCGTGCCCGTGTGACCGAACAGCGCGTCCGCCGCGGCCGCATCCAGTTCGTCAAGCAGATGCCGCTGTTCGAGAATTCGGTGAAATACGCCGCTTCGATCGAGTATGCCGACCAGACCGATGAGATCATCCGCGAAGGCATCCGTCAGGCGCTGGGCGGCACACCGGGCCCGGTCTATATCGAATACCCCTCGCATATCATCACCGAAGAGCTGGACGTGCCGGAGGCTTTGCCGCCCGCGCGCTACCGCCTCGTCAACCAGGGTGCGGATATCGACCAGGTGGCCGAAGCCGTAAAGCTTATCCTCGCCGCCAAAAACCCGATCCTGCTGGTCGGCCATGCCGTACACACCACGCGCTCCGGCGCCGCGGTGAAGGAGCTGGCCGAGCTGATGAACTGCCCGGTCATCCAGACCTCCGGCGGCACCTCCTACATCCCCGGCCTCGAAGACCGTACCTTCCAGTATGTTTTCTCCAATGCCTCCATCGAGGCGGTGACCGAGTCCGACCTTTGCCTCGCACTTGGCACCGAGCTGGGCGAGCCGGTGCATTACGGCCGTTGGCGCTACTGGCAAAAGAACGAGGCCATCCGCAAGTGGATCTATGTCGAGCAGGACCCTTCCGCCATCGGCGTGAACCGCCCCATCGACGTGCCGCTGGTCGGTGACCTGCGCGGTGTGGTGCCGCAGCTTGTTGCCGCCCTCAAGGCCACGCCGCGCGCGCCGGCCCCGGGCCTCGCCAAGTTCATGAAGGACGGCCAGGCCGAACTTGACTCGCTGGCCGCTGAGTCCCTCACGAAGTCCGACGGTCACGGCAATGTCGGAATCCATACCTCCCGTTTCGTCGTGGAAGCCACCCAGGCTTTCCCGAAGGATGGCATCATGATCCGCGACGGCGGGGCCACGGTGATTTTCCAGTGGACCTATTCACAGTGCAAACCGCATGACGTGATCTGGAACCAGAATTTCGGCCATATCGGCACCGGCCTGCCCTACGCCACCGGCGCCATGCTGGCGGACAAGGCTGCCACCGGCAAATCCCGCCCGGGCATGCTGCTCACCTCGGACTCCTCCTTCATGTTCCACATCGCCGAGCTGGAAACAGCCGTGCGCTGCAAACTGCCGCTGGTCTGCGTCGTTGGCGTGGATAACCAGTGGGGCTTGGAGGTCGGCGTTTACAAGCGCACCTTCGGCCAGGGCACGCAGGAAACCGGCACGCATTGGAGCAAGGATGTCCGCTTCGACAAGGTCGGCGAAGGTTTCGGCTGCCACGGCGAATACGTGACCAAGGTTGAGGACATCAAACCCGCCATCGCCCGCGCCTACGCCAGCGGCAAGGTCGGCGTGGTGCATGTTGTCATCGACCCGAAGGCGAACTCGGAAGAAATGCCGAAATACGCCGAATTCCGCACCTGGTATGCCGAAGGCACCCAGTAAGGCGTTGCACTAAAAAAGCCCCGGGCGAGCAATCGCCCGGGGTTTTTTGTTTGTGGTGCCGGTTCGTGGCGCCACCGCGCGCCGGCCGCCTGCCGATCTTGATTGCGCGGTCGAACATTCCGGCGCTAAATAATTATATGGACCAAGCGCAAACCGGCGTTTTGTTCGGCAAAGGTGATGCCCCACAAACTTTATTGTTGCGGCTGGCCAACCGGCATGGGTTGATCGCAGGCGCCACCGGCACGGGCAAAACGGTTACGCTGCAGGAAATCGCGGAAGGGTTTTCGCTGGCCGGCGTGCCCGTGTTTTGTGCCGATATTAAGGGCGATTTATCCGGCATCAGCCAGCCGGCCCAGCCGAAACCGGAACTGGCGGCACGCACCGCCGCGCTCGGCGTGGAAAATTACCGGCCCGATGCGATGCCGGTGATTTTCTGGGATGTGTTCGGCCAGAGCGGTCACCCGATCCGCGCGACAGTCGCCGAAATGGGACCGGTGCTGCTTACCCGGATGCTGGAGCTTAACGATACGCAAGAGGGCGTACTGACGATCGCCTTTGCGCTGGCCGACAAGGATGGCCGACTGCTGCTGGATTTCAAGGATTTGCGCGCGATTTTGAGCCATGTGGGCGAGCGCGCCGCAGCTCACCACCGCCTATGGCAATGTCAGCAAAGCCAGCATCGGTACCATCCAGCGCAAGCTGCTTTCCCTCGAACAAGCCGGCGGCGCCGCATTTTTCGGCGAGCCCGCTGTATCCCTCACGGATTTGATGCTGCAGGCGCCCAATGGCAGAGGAGTCGTAAATGTGCTCGCGGCGGACAAACTCATTCATTCGCCCCGCCTCTACGCAACTTTCATGCTCTGGCTCATGAGCGAGATGTTCGAGCAGCTTCCCGAGGTGGGGGATCTCGACAAGCCAAAACTCGTGTTCTTTTTCGACAAGGCACATCTCCTTTTCTAAGGACGCGCCGAAAGCCCTTGTTGAAAAAATCGAGCAGGTTGTAGGGCTTATCCGCTCTAAAGGTGTCGGCGTATATTTCATAACGCAGAACCCGGTGGATTTGCCCGGCACGGTTCTGGGTCAGCTGGGTAATCGCGTGCAGTATGCACTGCGCGCTTTCTCGCCCGCCGACCAAAAAACGTGAAGGCGGCGGCATCGACCTTTCGGGCCAATGCAAAACTGAATACCGAAATCGTGATTACCGCGTTGAAAGTGGGTGAGGCGCTTGTCTCTCTGCTCGAGGCGGACGGTACGCCTGCCGTGGTGGACCGCGCCAAAATCTGCCCGCCGCGCAGCCGTATCGGCGCCATTACGTTGTAGGAACGTAAAATGGTGATGGCCGCCAGCCCGTTGGCCGGAAAATACGAAACGGTGATCGGCCGCGAATCCGCCTACGAACTTTTGAACAAGTGTGCCACAGCCCCGGCCAGCCTTCCCGCGAATCCTAGGGCGTCCGTGCCGTCAACGCCGCCGCAAACCGCAGATCCCGCCAGGGCTGCACAGGCACCGCCGGGAGACTTGCTGACGAATATATTCCTGGGCGATGGGCGCCGTCAGGGCCTGGTGGAATCGATGGCTAAATCCGTGGTACGCAGCGCCAGCAGTCAAATAGGCACACGCATCGGCCGCTCGGTGATCCGCGGTGTGCTGGGGTCGTTACTGAAGTAGCGTTACATTCTCCCGCACCATCGTCACCCCCACAGCCGCGGCATTCTCGTAAACATCCAGCTTCTCCACAGTCACGCTGGCCCGCCGCACCCGCTCATCCGCCAGGCACAGCTCCAGAATCCGCTCCGCCATCGTCTCCGCCAGTTGAATATGCGGCCCCGCGGTGAGCTTTTGGATGGCCTGGATCAACTCGTCATAACAAACCACATTCCGCAGATTATCATCCAGCCGCGCTGCCCCAGTCTGCACGTCCAGCTCCACATTAACCCGCACACGCTGCGGCGCATGTTTCTCATGCGAGTGCACGCCGATGCTGGCCGCCAGCACCAGATCGCGGATAAAAACCCGGTACACCGGCATGGTAGATCGCAATGTTTGCAGCGGGAGCACGGTCTCAACGCTCTGCATCGGCCTGCACTCCTCATGGCGGCATGTTGCGCAGTGTAGCGTGAACGGCTTGACAGAGCAATCTATAAGAAACAAAGTTTCTTCTAAGGACAGACACAAGGGTTGCTCATGACACGAATTGCGATCATCGGCGCCGGGCCCAGCGGCCTCGCCCAACTCCGGGCCTTCGATTCAGCCGCGCGGAAGGGCGAAGCTATCCCCGAGATCGTCTGCTTTGAAAAACAGGAGGATTGGGGCGGTATCTGGAACTACACCTGGCGCACCGGGCTCGATGAATATGGCGAACCAGTGCACGGCTCGATGTACCGCTACCTCTGGTCCAACGGCCCCAAGGAAGCGCTGGAGTTTGCCGACTATTCCTTCGAGAAGCATTTCGGCCGCCCCATCCCTTCCTATCCGCCGCGTGCCGTGTTGTGGGACTACATTGTCGGCCGTGTAAAAAAAGCCGATCTGCGCCGCTTCATCCGCTTCCGCACACCAGTGCGCGAAATCATTTACAACGATGCCACGGAAAAATTCACGGTCACAGTCTGCGACCTTACCAACGACCACACCTATTCCGAAACATTCGATTATGTCGTGGTTGCATCAGGTCATTTCTCCGTCCCCAACGTTCCTTATTTCCCTGGCCTTGAAAAATTCCCCGGCCGCGTGCTGCATAGCCATGACTTTCGCGATGCCGCCGAGTTTGCCGGCAAACGCGTGCTCTGCGTCGGCAGCTCCTATTCCTCCGAAGACATCGGCATCCAGTGCTATAAATACGGTGCGAAGGAAGTCATCTTCTCCTACCGCACCAGCCCCATGGACTTCGAACTCCCAGAAGCCTTCTCAGAACTCCCGCTCCTTATGAAAGTCGAAGGCAAACTCGCCAGTTTTAAGGACGGCACCCAGCGCGAAATAGACGCCATCATCCTCTGCACCGGCTACCAGCACCACTTCCCCTTCCTACCAGACGACCTGCGCCTGAAAACCAAAAACCGCCTCTGGCCGCTCGGCCTGTACAAAGGCGTGGTATGGGAGAAAAACCCGAAACTCCTCTACCTCGGCATGCAGGATCAATATTACACATTCAATATGTTCGACGCCCAGGCCTGGTACGCGCGCGACGTTATCATGGGCAAAACCCCCATACCCTTGCTAGAACAAATGCAAGCCGACTCCCAAGCCTGGCGCGAAAAAGAAGAAGCCAGCGACGGCCCCTCCTACGACATAGACTACCAATGCGCCTATATCCGCGACCTCCTCACCCTAACAGACTACCCCGACTTCAAACCCGAAATCATGGCCGAACAATTCAAAGAATGGAAACACCACAAGGAAGAAAACGTGCTCTCCTACCGCGACCACAGCTTCCCCAGCGTCATCACCGGCAACGCAGCCCCCATCCACCACACCCCCTGGCTAGAAGCCCTCGACGACAGCCTGGAGGCGTTCTTGGCAAACAAATAGTTAGGTCTTGGGTGTTTGCACGGAAAAGGCGGGGGCTCCGCCCTTCGGCCCTTGCCGGGTCGTCACGCGGAAGCGTGCTTCGCACGACGACAGAGCCCTGGCCTTTTCCATGAAACGCCCCAGGCCCAACCCGTTTGTTCTCAGAGCGCGTCCTGCTCGGGGGCTGTGCCGGAGTTGAGGTGGCTGCCGTCGTCGTAGGAGGCGAGGTAGTCGATTATGAATTGGCGGTAGCGGGGCATGCCTTTGTATTCGGCGATTTGCGGGTGCAGGTCGCGGATGACGCGGTGCATGCGGATGGCCCATTTTTTCACGCGGGCCAGTTCTTGCAGGCGGATGAGATAGCCGCGGATACCGAACAGAATGGCGTTTGAGCGGGGCAGGCGGGTGAGGGTTTGCACTTCCACGCGCAGGCACATCCGGTGGGCGACGTTTGCGGGGTTGATTTCGGCTTTTTCGGGGCCCCAGATTGGATAGTTTTCGGGCGAGGTATCGAGGCGCGGGTTGGCGGTGATGGTCCAGTTGAGACGGCGCACGGGTTTGCCGTGTTGGAGCCGCAACAAATATTGCAAAGCACGGTCGAATACCCCGGCCTCATGCGCCAGCGGCACCGGCCCGTGCCATTCGTGGAAGGTCATGCCGACGTCGAAGTTAAGCGACCAATCGGCTTGCGAGGTAACCATGCCGCCGTCCATGTACAGCGTGCCGTCGCGCTGGTCCTGCACTGAGAAATCGCCCTGCACCTGGCGGGTGATATATTCGAACGGACCGTAGGGAAGTGTCTCACGCCGGCCGAAGGTGAAATGCTGGTCGATGTTCAGCGGCCGGTTGACCCAATGCCATTCATCGCCGTTTTTGGTCAGCGTAAAATGTTCGGGGTAATCATAGCTGAGACTTTCCATCAGCAATTCCAGCGTATCCCATTCGGCCTCGTTCATATGCGGCAACACCTGGCAGCGCAGCGGGTCTTCGGCCAGGGTAATGGCGCGGTCTTCCATATCGCCCACGTAATGCTCGTCGATATCGAACACCGCATCATAGGCCGAAGTGGGGCCGCCGCGCACATGCGGTTCCACGTTTACGGCGTACATGTAGATATCTTCGGGGAAGGGGAAGGGGAAGCGTAGAATAGCTTCGTCGGAATTGGTGTAGGTATAATCGCCACGGAATGTTTCCGCCGGCTTGATGATGAGGTTCATGGCTTAAAAATCCAACACTAGTTCTTGTGTTTGCGCGCGCGAGACGCAGATCATGATCGCATCATTGGCAGCGCGTTCGGTGGCGGAGAGGTAGTGGTCGTGGTGCGCCGGCACGCCTGCCAGCACCGGCAGTTTGCATTCCCCGCAGGCACCGCCTCGGCACAGGCAAGGGGGAGCAAGCCCGGCAGCTTCAAGCGCGTCGAGCAGAGACTGATCCGCCCCGACATTGATGGTGTGGCCGGAGCGGCGTAGATGCACGGTGAAAGGCTCGCCGCCCGTAGCTCCGCCAAAACTCTCCTTGTGGATTTTCTGCGCGGGCCAGCCGGCGTGCTCCGCCGTGGCTAACGCAAAATCCATAAAAGCCTCCGGCCCGCACAGCGACAAATGCGTATCGAGCTTTTGGGCCGCCAGCAGTGCCGCGAGATTCAATGCATTACGGCCCGTATGCAGCGTCACATGCGCCGCATCCGGCAGGAGTGCCTTAAACGCCGCTGCATCCTCCGCCTTGCCGCAATGGTGCCACTCATAATTCAATCCAGGCACATGCAAATAGGAGAGAAACGGCGTGATCCCGATGCCGGCCGAGAGCAGCAGATGTTTGCGGGCCGTACGTGGCGGTGTGAATAAATTCTGCGGCGGCTGAACCTCGATCACCTTGCCAATCTGCGCATGGTCGTGCAGCCAGGCGGAACCGCCACGGGACATTTCCACTCGCCGTACGACGATCTCATAGGTGGCAGCGCCAGGTGCGGAGATGATGGAATACGCGTTCTTCCAAACCCGCCCAGGCCCCGCAATTTCCAGCACCACATGCGCGCCAGCACCCGCCACGGGTAGCGTACCGGACACGGGGGCCAGCGTAAAATGCCTGATGCTGGGGCTCAGTACTTTGATCTTCGCCAAGATCAACTTCATGATGTCAGTGCCTCCGCGGCAGGGACTTCGCCGGGCACTTCCGCATCCACGATCACCCCCATGAAGGCGGCGAGGCGGCGCGAAAAATGATCGCGTACGAACAAATGCGCGCCGCAAGCAGGGCAGGGGGTGATGTCGGCCGCAACATCCTCGATCATCGTACGGCAATGGGTGCAATATACGCGCCGCACCAGCGGCCCGGCATGGTGCACAAAAATTTCGGCCTTATCGAGCCCCGCCGTAATCGCAACGTTAAACGCATCCCAGATGAACGCCTCGGACCCAATGGCATAGAGCCGCAGCCCCACCGTTGCCTGCGCTAACCGAACCGCGAGCTGAGGCAGCAGCTCCGCCACGGCGCGGAACGGCCGCAGGCCTGGCGCCGCCGGCGCCGGTATGCCGCGGCCGATGGTTTTCACGGTCCAAACCGTAATATCGTCAAATCCCTCTGCAAGCTCCAGCGGCGGCTCGGCCAGGTTGGTTACAATCAGATGCGCCCTTCCGGTCACATCCAGTTTGAACGGGGCATAAATCGGGCGGCTCTTATTGCCCATGCTCAACCCACCGCTGTACGCTTCAGTTTTTTCGGATCGTCAAACGGTAGGCTATGCGCTATCGCCGGCACACCGGCTACTGTCAGCGGCGTACCATGCACGGCATGAGACACATCGACCCGCGCAATGGCCATGGATTTTCCAGTGAGGGTAGAAACCATCGGGCAGGTGATAACGCCAACCTCTTTCCCGTCAGCAAGCAATTTGTCGCCCGGTGCTGCCGCTTCGGAAGCTTCCAGAAGAACGCCGAAGATTTTGAAACGTTCCTTGCCCTTCAGCCGGTAATGTTCTTCTGCCCCGCGAAACCCAATCTTGCCTGGGCTCACGGTGAAATCGAGTCCCAGCTCCCACAACGTATCGCCGGGGCTTTCATTCTCGAAAGGATACATCTCCGAATTATCATACGGATAGAACAGCAGATAACTCTCGGTTCGCAACAGGTCGAGTGCCGTAAAGGCGCAAGGAATAATCCCCATCTCCTTGCCTTCATCGAGGATCGTATCCCAGATCAGCGTGGCGTCTTCCGCCTTGCAGAAAATCTCATAGCCGCGCTCGCCGGTATAACCCGTGCGCGAAATCGTCACCGGTTTGCCGAAGAGAGTCGTGCCCATGTGATGGAAATATTTAAGCTCGCGAATCCCCTGCACATGCTTTGCCAGATAATCCACCGCCAGCGGCCCTTGCAGCGAGAGGTCGAGCAAATCGTCATCAAACAGCATTGCCACATTGCGCCCGTACGCCGCGCTGGTCAGCGCCTGATGCCCCGCGCCCGAACCATGCACAACAAACCAGGAGTTCGGCCCGGTACGGTATAAAATCCCGTCGTCGATGAACTTGCCGCCCTCATTCAAAAAACACGCATAGGCCGATTTCCCCGGTGTGATTTTCGCCACATCGCGCGTCGTCAGATAATCGAGAATACCCGAAGCATGCGGCCCGTGCAGATGCACTTTCTTCAGCCCCGACACATCCATCAGCCCGGCCTTGGTGCGGATCGCTACATGGTCGCCCTGCAGATCGGAGGCATAGGACCAGGCGGTCGGCATGCCGTTCCAGTCTTCCAATTTGGAACCAAGGGCGCGGTGGCGGGAGGCAAGAACGGCGTGGCGCCAGGAGCGGGTCATACAAGGTCTTTCATTGGTTGTAGAAATAATCGGTCGAAATGCTGTGCCTTAAAAATTCCCGTTGGGAAGAAAGATAATTTGCACGAAGAATAACTGTCAATGCAAAAGAGCGCACCTAACTTCGCACACGCGTCTTGTCCGGATCATAATGCGGAAAGCGCACCACGGTTGCCTGCAACCGCCGCTGCTGGCCATCGAGCTTGCCAATTTCCACGGCCGTCCCAAGTGCCGCATAATGCGCATCGATCCGCGCCAGAGCGATGGATTGATGCAGCACCGGAGAGCGCATCGCACTCGTCACCACCCCAATCTGCGCCCGGCCCACATGCACGCAATCGCCATGGTTCACGGCCTCGCCAGCTTCAATCACCAGCCCCACGAGTTTGCGTAGCGGGTTGGCGGCACGCCGGCGCAGTGCGTCCCGGCCGATAAAATCCTCATCGCGGTCGGCCACTGCAAAACCAATGCCCGCCTCGTAAGGATCGGTCTCATCAGAGAATTCGCGCCCGGCCAGAATCAACCCGGCCTCGATGCGCAGCATATCCAGCGCCGCCAGCCCCATTGGCACAGCCCCAGCTTGCGTCAACGCATTCCACAAAGCTACGGCATTGCTTGGATGCACCCAAATCTCGTATCCAAGCTCCCCCGTATAACCGGTGCGCGAGACCACCAGCGGTATCCCCTCGGGCCCGCCAAGCCGGCCAATTGTAAACCGGAACCATTTCAGCTCGGCGATGCTGGCTTGCGCCGGCGGCGTAAAAATTAGCGGCGCCAGAAGCGCGCGAGAGCGCGGGCCTTGCAGCGACACATTATGCAGCTGGTCGGTGGAGCTGCGCACAAACGCCCGCAGCTCGTGTTTTGCCGCCAGCTCGCGCAGCCACACGCCGGTATAATCAGACCCGCAAATAAACCGGAAATTATTCGGCCCCAGCCGCATCACCGTGCCGTCGTCAATCATCCCGCCATGCTCATAGCAAACCGCGGTATAAACCACCTGGCCGATGCTCAGCTTGCGCACATTGCGGGTCAGCGCCAGCGCCAGTAAATTCTCGGCATCGGGCCCGGTCACTTCAAATTTGCGGAGCATCGAAAGGTCAATGAGTGCCACGCCCTCGCGGCATGCGGCATACTCCGCCACGGCGCCGCCAGCCGTGAAAAAATCCGGCAGCCAAAACCCATTGCTCTCAATAAAATGCCGGGTGAGCGCCGAGGTAGCAGGATAAAACCCGCTCTCACGGGTCAGTCGCGGTTCAGCATCGGCCGTCATGCGCTGTGCAATCCCTTTCGAGAAACTCTCGCTTCCATTATACACCCGGACCAGAATATCAGTTGGATTATAGCCGTTGGTCGTGAACACATCATCGGCGCAGGAGGAGTTTGCACAAATTAAATCGCGCATCGCCCGTAGCAGCACGTAATCGCCGGGGCGGGACCAGGATTCATCCGCGGTGATGGTGCCGCAAGGTGCAACCTGCGTGTTGTAGAAAAAATTGATTGCCGGCCAGGCAATGCGCGATGCGATGCCATGCGGTGCGAGAACATCGTTGAAATTATCGGAGCAATTCGCATGGCCCGGATAGCCGGCGTCATCGTAGGATTTCGCGCTGCAGGCAAAGGCAAATGTATCATGCCGCCCGCAGGTATCGCGGATTACCTCAACAAACGGCAGCATCCTGTCATCGAAAAACTTTGCATGCAGCCCCGGTCCCGGATAGATCCGCCCGCCCAAAGTGCGTGTCGCCGTTGCATCCAAACCATGTTGCGGTGCGGCCAAATCAAAGGCCAGAAAATCCGAACATTGCTGGCCGTCGAGATCGATAATCTGTATGTAATCACCAGCCTGCACGATGTAAGATTCGGCCGTGGCGGCGCGCACCAAAATCTCCGCCTTCACCGGCGCCAGCGGCGCGGGCAAAACCTTTGCGCGGCGAAAAATTTCTAGCCGCAAATCCGTGGGCGGGTTCTGCTCATGCGGGAGCATCGGCGCACCAGGGGCGGCAATCACCAGCGTTTGCAAAGTATCCGCCACCAAATCGTAAGAGCTGCCAGGCGCCGAAACATCAAACACCCGGTGAGGTGTCGCACCATCCAGCGCAATATCGCAAGCCTGGCCGCCCTGCTCATCGCGCACAGTCACAGAATCACCAGGCTGTAGCTGCAAGGACAATGCCTCCCCACCGCGCAGATATAAGATATCCGGGCGTGGCGCTGCTGCGTTTATCTGATGCAATTCATCAACTGGCTGCACCACAACTCCCCATAAAAATTCCTAATAATAAAAATAAGTTATGCATAGGAATACACTTTTGTCAAACCTCACGGCAAAAAAGAAGCCGGGAGAGCGTCCCGGCTTCTTTCCCATTATGTCATCCAGTCCGTATCAGAGATGGAAGAACCAGTTCGATGCCAGCACCACAATCACACCGCCGGCCAGAGTCAGATAAGGCAGTATCCCAGCCCTCTTCGTGGTCGTATCGCCGGAGCCGCCGACATGCAGGTCTTCCAGCATCTGCTCAGGGAATTTGCCCTTGTCCTGATAGTAATGGCGGAAGCAGAACACCGGCAGGATCAGCGCTGCGACGATCAACCCGGCCCAAAGCGCCATCGGGTTCCAGGTTTTCGCACCCGCCCCCATGAAGGTGGCGTTAACGAAGGCGAACACCGCACCCAGGCCCAACAGCCAGGTTGGCGCCTTATAGGGGCGGTTGGTCATGCCGGAGTCCATACGGTGGATCCAGCCGGCATTGAGGTTGAGGAAGTTGAAGATGATATAGCCGACATTGGAGATGGCGAGGATGAAGAAGAAGCTCGTGGCATCGGCCGAGGCCACGGCAAGCAGGAACAGGTTGAACACGAGATCCGTCCACATCGCCCGCGTCGGCGCGCCATGCTCGTTCACGAAGGTCAGATACTTCGGCAACCAGCCATCGACCGAGCCCTGGTAGAGCGTGCGCGAAGAGCCCGCCATGGCGGTCATGATGGAGAGGATCAGCGCCAGGATCATCAGCAACTGCATGACGCCGTTGATGAGGCCGTTGCCGCCCACCATGTCGGCCATGGCTTTCGCCACGCCGGAGCCGGCGGCAATCGAGGGGTCGAGCATGCCGGTCAGGCCCAGCGCGCCCTGGAAGGTGAAAGGTACGAGAATATACAAAGCGATGCAGAGCAGGCCGGAATAGAAAATGGCTTTAAAAGTATCCGTGCCGGGATTGCGGAATTCGGAGGTGTAGCACACCGCCGTCTCAAACCCGTAGGAGGACCAGGCGGCGATGAACATCGCACCCAGCACCAGTGTCCAGCCGGAGACGTTCCAGCTGCCCAAAGCGGGGGCGCCGGCGCTGGCCAGCGGCACCAGCGGCGCAAAACTGGTGGCGTAATGAACATGGCCGTTGAACAGCGGGATGACGCCGACGATCGCCATGGGAATGATGACCAGCAGGCCGACATATTTCTGCACGCTGGCGGTGCCGAGAATACCGCGATGCTGGATGGAGAACACCACCAGCATGATGATGGCACCGATGAAGAAGGTGGAGCCGAAGGAGAAGCTCACCGGGCCGAGCGTATGGGCGAACAGGGTCCAGTTCGTCAGCTTGGTGGAGCCGATGGCGTTGAGAATATAAGAGGCGGCGATGGAGCAGCCGAGAGATAACACCGGCGTCCACGCCAGCCAGTTGCACCATACCGAGAGCGGCGCGATGAACTTGGAATAGCGCACCCAGGCGGCCGCGCCATAAACCGAGGCACCGCCGGATTTATTCGGGAACAGCCCGGCGATTTCCGCGTAGGTGAAGGACTGCACAAAGCCCATGAAGATCGAGGCGGTCCAGATGAGGAAGGCGAGGTTGCCGACCATGCCGGAGATGCCGCCGATAGAGAACAGCACCAGTGCCGGCACGCCGCTGGCAACCCAGAACGCGCCTTTCCAGCTAATGGCGCGCTTCAGCGAGCCTGATTCCGTTGTCGATGCCCCGATGGGCAATGTCACGTCGCTCATAACAACTCCTCAGATCCGGTGAATAGAAGGGCACGCATCGCGCGTCGGGTTAACGATTTAACCGACAAGCAATAATAATGCCACTTAATAAACACTAAAAATGAGGCAAAGGCGAGCGCAGCGAGAGAGGCTGCTGTTTTTGGATGCAAAAATGCTTAATAAATAGGCATAAAAGGCCAAAATCCGCGCAATAGCGCGTCATTCCGTCACGGTTACAGCCCCTCGACAAAAACCATGCTATAGTCGGCGGCTCTCTGGCGGTGCGGCAGCGCTTTCTGATAGCCTGGGCTGTCGTACCATGCCTTGGCATCCGCCATGGTCGGAAATTGCAGGATGACGATCCCGTCCGGCGCGGGTCCTTCGGCCGCCTCCAAAGCGCCGTACACCACCAGCGGCTTCACGCTATATTGTGCCTGGAAAATTGCGGCATTTTCCCGGTTCAGCCGGCTGTATTCGGCAAGGGCCGCGGCATCGCGCACCGGGCCGATGCGTGTCGCAATCATATAGGCGGGCATCAGTGGGCCTCCACGCGAATGCGCTCAATGAGCAGAGTCTTGATCTTCCAGGCCCCGCCAATTTTCTCGTAGGTCTCACGGTAATAGCCATAGCCGGTCATTACCGCATAAACGCCGCCCGCGGGCATAAACAACCGGTCGGTCATCGACCATATGGCCCGCGCGCTGCTTTCACCGTCCACTTCGATCTCGCCGTTATGGCTATGGTGTACGCTCACAATCCCAGCCGAACGCAGCCCGGTTGACGACCAGCCCGCGCTGCCGCGCATCACCACATTCATGGCCGGGAGAAAATCACGCCCCGTGGCTGGATCGGTGCAGCAGCCCATATAATCCAGCACGCAATCCTCGGCGAGAATCCCCCGCACCAACTCGCTATCCGCCGTATCCACACCACGAAAATAGCGTGATTTCACCAGTCGAATTTCCTCAATGGCCTTAAGCCGCTCAACATCCGTCACGGCATATGCCCCCCCAGAGTCAAAAGTTTTTTGGTCTGCGCAGCGCGCGCCACTGGTTCGAGCGCGCGGAGCAGTGATCCTTTTTTACAAAAAAACGGCTGCTTTTTCTTGGCAAGCCTCAAGCAGCAAACGGCTCCTCGCCCTCTAATTTGGTCCGGTGCAGCATACGCCCGCTATCCAGAGCATAGGCTGTGGCCCTATGCATGGTGCCGGTATTATCCCACATCACCGCATCCCCATCCGACCACACATGGCGGTAGGAAAATTCAGGCTGTGTCGCATGGTCGCGCAGGCGCACGAGCAGTTCCTTGCTCTCCAGCGTGCCCATGCCAACCACGAAATGCGCGGTCGCACCGATGACGAGCGATTTGCGCCCCGAGCGATGCGTCCACACTAAAGGCAACTCATTCTTGCCGTAAGAGAGCCATTCGCGCAGCTTGGCGACGTTCGGTTCCGGTTCAACGTCGAGCTGCGAGGCAGCCAGAGTATGGATGGCGCGCTTGCCGGCGAGCATCTCTTTATCCGCATCGGAAAGCGCATCGTACGCCGCATAGGTATTGCAGAAATCAGTGTCGCCACCTTCGGGGGCGCGCACCTTGCTGGCCAGCAGCGAGGCGAGGCGAGGATCGGCATCGGCGACATCGTGCCGTCAATATGCCAGAGAAACGCGCCCTTCAGATATTCGGCGGTGGAGTTCTGCCCTTTATCGAGCGAGACCTTATAGATCTCCTCGCCTTTCAGCTCCTTGGCGAATTTGCCGAGGGTGGTGGTAAAGGCGATCTGCTCTTCATCGGTAAAATCGATCTTGGGAAATACCAGCACGCCGGTTTCCTCCAGCAGCCGCCGGATCTCCGCCGCATGTTCGCCGCGCAGCAGCGTGGCCTTGTCGGCCAGAATCTCAGTGCCGATGGACGGCTTGATCTTCCGGTATTCCAGCCGGGTTTGCTCTGTCGTGCTCATGCTTTCCTCCATTGGCGCCGGCTCGCGCGCGCCGCCAGTTACCCTGGCTGAACACCATCATAGCAGCCGCCCCTATTTCCTCAAGCGTGCGGTACTTTGGCGTACCTTCTCTCAGAGGCCTCTCAGTTCCCCGCGATCTTCATCGCCCGCTGATAGGCCGGGCGCGCGCTGATCCGCTCCAGCCAGCGGCCGATATTGGGATAGGCGGAAATATCCATGGCGCCGAATTTGCTCATGGTGCCGAAGGGGAACTGGCACATGATTTCCGCGCCGGTGAATTTCTCCCCCGCCAGCCACTCATTACCCGCCAGCCGCGCGTCCATCATGCCCAGATGCCGGGCCCGGCGCTCCTGCGCCATAGCAGCAAACGGCCCGCTCTCGGTTCCCATACGCAAAGCGGTCATATATTGCATGGCCTGCGGCGCCAGCCCGCCGATCGAATAGGCCATCCAATACAAATAATCGGCATAGCCCTTCTCGCCGGGGGCGATGCGCAACGCGCCATTGCCGTAGAGTTCCAGAATATAGGTGACGATGGCCAAAGATTCCGCCAGCAGCACCTCCCCATCCTCAATCACCGGCGCCTGGCCGACCGGATGCAGCGCCAGAAACTCCGGTGCGGCCATATAGTTCGGCTGGCGCGGATAGGATTTTAGCTCGTAGGGAAGCCCAAGCTCCTCCATCAGCCAGATCACCCGCTCCGATTGTGAAACGAGCAGGTGGTGGATGGTAATCATGGGGCTATTCCTCTCACGTGGGTTTGTGCAAAGGCTAAGCGCCTGCGCTCGCGTGTCAAATGAAGAGCGTCAAACTTACGCGCCTCATGCGAAACCATGATGACCGTTCCGCATGGCTCATTGATTGTCCATTTTTAATCCCAAGATACCGCACATATTCGATCCACATAACGGAGGCTGGCATGTCAAAAATGCGCGCAATGGTAGTTCCTGCAGTCAATGCCCCCTTCCGGCTGGAGGAGCGCGAGCTACCCATCCCCGGCCAGCACGAGGTCCGCATCCGCGTTCAGGCCTGCGGTGTCTGCCATAGCGATTCCATCACCGTGCAGGGACTGTTCCCCAATCTCACCTACCCGCGTATTCCCGGGCACGAGGTCGTTGGGATCATCGATGCTCTGGGCCCGGATGTGCAGGGCTGGGAGCCCGGCATGCGCGTTGGCGTGGGCTGGCATGGCGGCGCCTGCGGCTATTGCGGCAATTGCCGCCGCAATATGGCTTTTGCCTGCGAGAACGTACACGGCGCTACGGGCGTTACCCGCGACGGCGGCTACGCCACCCATATGCTGGCCCTGACCTCGGCTTTGGCGCATGTGCCGGACACGCTGGATTCAGTGGAATCCGCCCCGTTGCTCTGCGCCGGCATCACCACCTTCAACGCGCTGCGCAACTCAGGTGCCAAACCCGGCGATCTCGTCGCCATCCACGGCATCGGCGGCCTGGGCCATCTCGCTATCCAATTCGCCGCGCATCAGGGGTTCCGCATTGTCGCGGTCAACCGTGGCCGCGACAAAGAAGCGCTGGCCCGCTCGCTCGGCGCGCATGATTATATCGACAGCGCGGCGGATAACCCGGCCCAGGCCCTGTTGGCCATGGGTGGCGCCAAAGCCATCATCGCCACCGTCACCAACCCGCAGGCCATGGAGGCCATTATCGGTGGCCTTGGCCCCAATGGCGTGATGATGGTTATTGGCGCCGTCGGCAACATTACCATCAATTCCATCGAGCTGCTGATGAAGAGTGCCGCCGTGCGCGGCTGGTACTCCGGTACGTCCGCGGATTCAGAAGATACACTGCTGTTCAGCGAGCTTAACAATATCACCTCGATGAACGAGGTATTTGCCCTCGACGACGCGCAGGCCGCGTACGACCACATGATGAGCGGTAAGGCCCGTTTCCGCGTCGTCCTCAAGGTAGATTGAAGACGATCTCAGAAGTCACTTTGGCAGCCGTCGAGCTCGTAAGAGCGGCTTCTGAAACAGCCTCCAACAGCTAAAAACCAAGCGCTTGCTACAAAAATGAGAGTGATGTAGCTTCCTCCTTAAAACGGGGAAGGAAATTCGAATGCGGCTATGCCGGTTCACGCTGAAGAGCGACGCCACGAAACAACCCAGGCTCGGCCTGCTGGAAGAGCAAGGCATACGCGATGTCACCTCAGTGGCCGCATCCCTGCCGGCGCTGCACTGGCCGCTGCCGCCCGGCGATCATTTTATTGCCAACCTTCCGGCCCTGCGCCCGCAGCTTGAGGCTTTATCCATCTCCGCCCCCGTTATCGCGCGGGAAAATGTCAGCCTGCTTTCCCCCGTCGCCAACCCCGGCAAATTCATTTGCGGTGTCGGCAACTGGCCGCACCATAAAGCCCCGCTCGGCATGCTCGGCTTCCTGCTCAAGGTCACCAGCGCCGCAGCCGGGGAGGGCGATGGCGTACTCTTGCGCTGGCCCGACCGCACTACCGTACATGAGCCCGAACTGGCCATCGTCATCGGCCAGACCTGCACCAATGTCAGCGAGGCCGACGCGTTAAAATACGTTGCCGGCTACACCTGCGCGCTGGACATGACGATGAAGGAGGAGAAGGAGTTCTTCGGCTTCTGCAAATCCTTCGACACTTACGGCATGCTCGGCCCCTGCATGGTCACCGCCGATGAAATCCCCGACCCTTCCGCGCTAACATTCCAGTTCTGGGTCAATGGCGAGCTGCGCGGCGCGCGCAGTTTTTCCGACCTCACCGGCAGCCCGGCCCAGCTCGTCGCTTTTGCTTCGAGCGCGATGACGCTCTACCCCGGAGATGTCATCATGTCGGGCACCGCGGATGTAGGCCCGGTTGTTGCCGGCGATGTCATGACGATTGAAATCCCGCGCATCGGCCGCATGGATGTCCCGGTCTCGGTTTCGCCCATCGCCCGTGTGCGTTAGACGCCTAACTCTATAAGAAAAATCTATAGAATTACGATTTATCAATCCATTCAATAAAGCGGGGAGTTTGCTTACCTGAGTAACGCAAGCTCCTCGCTCGTATTCAACCGCAACAGCGGGCCATTGTAATCGCGCCCCAGAAAATCACTGAGAATCCGTGCGTTGGAATCGGCATCGTCCTCGATGGTAAGTTCCAGAAAGCGTAGACCGAGATCGACACAGTTGCTGCGGATCTCTTCATTATAACAAAGATAATAGGCTTGCAGGAGATTAAAATCTTCCTGTTCTTCACCCATTATGGCGTTCATGCTGGCACGCCATTTCGCGAAATCCCTACGCACCGTTAGAATATAAAAGGCATCGGGGAAACTGCTCGTGAGTTCGCGGTGGAACAGGCGGGTCGGGTAATCCGAGAAGGCGTCATAACCGGAGTTTTCAATAAACGCCTTCACTTTTTTCCAGTTGGCAGCTCGATGTTTGTGAATCGGCTCGGCAACGCCCGATTGCGGAACGAAATAATGCACAGATTTCAATCCGCTGCGGACCAAATATTCGTGTACTGACGTTGTCCCGGTCCGTGATTCACCCAGAACGAAAACTTTCATGGTGCCTTTCCTCTCTTCTGAGGCCGTGCATCCGTGAAATTTATATGAATTTTTTCGGCGCTGTATATAAAAATACGACAGCGGCACTGTTACGAAGTGTGCCGGGTTTCCGGTCCTAGCCGATAGACATACTAGCCTATAAAGACCCTAGCCGATAAACCGCGCCAGCTCTTCGCATTCCTGGCGGGGGATCGGCGCGGATGTTCGCGCCGGCAGGCGTACCGCGCTCAAGGTGAATTCCAAGTGGAAATCAATCACCCCATCGAGCGTATAGGGACCGAGCGGGCGCGACATATAGCTCTCTTCATTCTGATACCAATCCGCGGCAGCGCTCAACATTCTGATGATGGTGCTGATGGTCAGGTAAAAATCGAGGCTGGATTTAAACAATTGCGCGTCGATGCCGTCCTGCAGCGTGGCGCACCAAGCGTGATAGGCTTCGCGCTTGGCCTGCATCACATAGGCAAACTCTTGCCTCTGCCGGAAGAGTTTGCGGTCGTTCGAAAGTATTGCATGTACCTGCTGGTTGCGCGTCATTTCGCCCAGCTCAAGCAGGATCAGTGCCGTCAGCCGGTGCTCGGCATCCACCGGGGCCTGCGAAATCCGCACCACGTTATCGCGCATCGTCTCCGCCGTATCACGCACGATTTCATGCAGCATCGCCTCTTTGCTGGCGAAGTGATGATACAGGCTGCCCGATAGAATGCTCACATCATCGGCAATCTGCCGCACCGTGGTGGCCTCGAAGCCATGCTCGGCAAACCGCCGCGTGGCCGCTTCCAATATCCTGGTGCGGCGGTCGGCCATGGCGGGTTTTGCCTGTGCCATGCGCACCACAAGCGGCTTGGCCACGGCCGGGGCGTCAGCCTCGTCCGGCAGCGGTTTCAGGCCAGGCTTGGGGTTGGTCGGCACCTTCAAAATCATTTTGCTCCGTCCTCTGCGCCATCAATAGCGGCTCAGCCCGATTCGGCCCAAAGACCGTGTACTAAAACCTCACTTCAAAATCTCACGTCAAGCGGGGCAGGGGCGGCTTCGCCTTGACCCTATCCCAGTCATGGGATAACAAGCAAGCGCTTGCTAAAATTTATACATGGCGATAATCGCAAAGAAACTTAAGGGAGCTGGTCGGACATGCAGGGAACATTTACGGGCGTCAGGGTCGTAGAGCTGGCGCAATTCGTTTTCGTTCCGGCCGCCGGCGCGCTGCTCGCCGACCAGGGCGCGGAAGTCATCCATGTCGAGATGCCTGGCGGCGGCGATCCGTACCGCACCCTCAAAATCGCCGATGGCCGCGTCACCAAATCCGCCAATCTCTCCATGGAACTCAACAATCGGGGCAAGAAGAGCATCAGCATCGACCTGAAATCCGCCGAGGGGCGCGAGGTGTTTCTGCGCCTGATCGAAACCGCCGATGTTTTCCTCACCAGCCTGCGCCCCAAAGCCATCACGGCGCTGAAGCTGGACGTGGAAGACCTGCGCGCCCGCAACCCCAAGCTCATCTATGTTCGCGGCAACGGGCTCGGCTTCAAGGGTGCTGAGTCCAACAAGGCCGGCTATGACGCCTCCGCCTTCTGGGCGCGCGGCGGCTTCGCCAACGTGCTGCGCCCGCCGGGTTATGACAGGCCTTTGAGCCCCCGCGCGGCCCTGGGTGATCACGCCTCCTCCGTCGCGGTCGCCTATGGCATCGCCGGCGCTCTGTTCAAACGCGCCAACACCGGCGAGGTCTCGGTCGTTGACATCTCGCTCCTGGCATCAGCCATGTGGATACTCTCGGCCGATATAGTGCTGAGCCAGACTCAGGCGCCCGAGCAGATGATGGCGACAACCGCCGCCGCCCGTTTCCCCCTCACCAGCGCCTACCGCACGGCGGATGGCCGCTACATCCAGCTGATGCTGCTGGACCCGGAGCGTTACTGGCCGCCGCTTTGCCGCATGCTCGGATGTGATGAGCTGCTGCAGGATGCCCGTTTCACCAGCGTCGCCGGCCGCACGGAAAATGGCGCCCTGCTCGTGGCCGAATTTTCCGCCGCCGTGGGCAAACACCCCTGGTCGCATTGGCAGCCGATTTTCGAGGCATGGGATGCGCCATGGGAGCTGGTGAAAACCATCCACGAAGTCGCCAGCGATCCGCAGGCGATCGCCAATGGCCAGATTTTCGAGGTCGAGGTGCAGGACGGCACCCGCGTCAAACTCGCTTCCGGCCCGGTTGGTTTCAACGGCCAGTTCGCCCCCATAGACCCGCGCCGCGCCCCGCATCTCGGCGAGCATACGGATGAGGTGCTTAAAGGCATCGGTTTTCCGGAAGAAGAGATCGCCCGGCTTCGAACGGACACTGTGGTTCAGTAGTTCAGGCCCCGTTCGTCCAAGCATCGCGTCTTGCGGCGCGTGCCGCAAGACGCGTTTCTGAATTTGGCCGGGGCGAGGAAATGGCCCGTTTAACCGAACAAGGAAATGTTTCTTGGTTCGGTTGAAGGCCGTTTCTCCGCCCCGGCCATATGTACACCGCCAGCGCCAGAAGCGACGCTAAACGGCCCGAGGGCGTCACTCAGCAATCGTGGAATTATCAATCACAAACCGATACTTCACATCGCTCTTGCGCATCCGTTCAAACGCTGCCTCAATCTCCTGCATCTTGATCATCTCGATTTCGGCCCAAATCCCCTTCTCGGCACAGAAATCCAGCATCTCCTGCGTCTCGGCAATGCCGCCAATCAGCGATCCCGCAATCGTGCCGCGCTTGAAAATCAGCCCGCCCACATTGAACGCCGGATGCGGATGATCGGGCACCCCGCACATCACCATTGTGCCATCGCGCTTCAGCAAATTCACGAACACGTCCAGGTTATGGCTCGCCGCCACGGTGTTGATGATCAAATCAAAAGACCTTCCGTGCGCCTTCATCTCATCCGCATTCTTGGAAACAATAACCTCATCCGCCCCTAGTGCCTTGGCGTCCTCGCGCTTGCTCTCGGAAGTGGTGAACGCCACCGTATGCGCCCCCATGGCATGGGAAAGCTTGATGCCCATATGCCCCAGCCCGCCAATCCCGACGATGCCGACTTTCTTGCCTGGCCCCGCACCCCAATGGCGCAACGGCGAATAGGTGGTGATGCCCGCGCACAGCAGTGGCGCCACCCCGGCGAGATTCTCCTTATGCGCGATCTTCAGCACAAAATGGTCCTCGACCACGATGCGCTGCGAATATCCGCCCAGCGTATGGCCCGGCGGCTCCGTGCTGTGGCCATTATACGTGCCGATAAACCCGTGCTCGCAATATTGCTCCATCCCGTCGTCACACGAGAAGCAACTGCGGCAGCTGCCCACCAGGCAGCCAACGCCCACCGTCTCGCCCACGGCAAATCTCGTCACCCCAGCACCCACGGCGCTGACATGGCCGATAATTTCATGCCCCGGTACGCAAGGGTATAACGTCCCCGGCCATTCGGAGCGGGCCTGGTGCAGATCGGAATGGCACACGCCGCAATAATCAATCTCTATCTGCACATCATGCGCGCCAGGCGCGCGGCGGCTGATGTTCATTGGCGCCAGCGGTTTGTCGCCGGCGTTTGTGCCATAAGCAAGTACAGTCATGGGAAATCCTTATTGATCAGGCGCCGCGCAAACAGCGCGCGCACCCAGTATGTCCGATCGGTAGTAATCTTCAAAGCGGGCTAATGCGTGGTATACCCGCCATCCACGGCGAGGGCGTGACCAATGATGAAGCTGGCCGCGGGGCTGCACAGAAGCAGCACGGCGGAGGCAATCTCCTCCGGCCGGTCGAGTCTGCCGATCGGCTGGTCGCGCAAAATCTCCTTGATGGCATCAGCCTGTTTCACCAGCATGCTGGTGACCATCGGCGTCGCGCGGCGAAAGCTCCGGGCGTTTCCACACATCGCCGAACAGCACCTCATCGGTATAGCCCGCCAGTGCTGGGGCAATATCGCCGAGCGGGCTGCGGAAGGTTTTCTCGCTCATCAGATTTTATCTCCCGTGATGCCAGCCGCTATGCCAGTGCTGTATTCGTCGTCCGTCACATGCTCCAGCCAATCGACCGCCTTGCCGTCGAGCTGCTCCTGGATGGCGATATGCGTCATGGCTGTCAGCGGCGAAGCGCCGTGCCAATGCCGCTCATGGGGGGCAATCCACACCACATCGCCGGGCCGGATCTCCTGCGCCGGGCTGCCGGCAAGCTGCACATAGCCAAAGCCCGAGGTTACAATCAGGGTCTGGCCCAGCGGGTGCGTATGCCAGGCGGTTCGCGCGCCCGGCTCGAAGGTTACATGCCCGCCGCCAACCCGCGCCGGCAACTCCGCCTGAAACAGCGGGTCAACCCGGACCGTGCCGGTGAACCAATCCGCTGGCCCTTTATTCGAGGGTTGAGAGCCAATTCGTGTGATGCGCATATGCGGTTCCTTTAATCTGCGGCCGGTGCTTACTTAGTGTCAGCCTGCCAGCGCCATTAGTGCCGGTAATCCGCATGGCCTTATGATCTGAGTTCATGAATGCACCCGCCATCAGGTCTGGTTTCGTAACTGTTTGTGAACTACGCTGGCACAAACCGCTGCCGGTGAGGCGCTTAAAAACAAATGGGGAGGTAAAAATGCCTGTCAATCCGCAATTTTCCATAACCCTGCCGCGTCTGCAGGAAGCTGTTGCCATGTCCCGCGCCATCGCCGAGGGCAAAGTGCTGCCCATCGACATGCCACCGGCCGCCATGGGCCCCATCACGCCGGTCGCCCATGTCGAGAACCGCATATTATCGACCCCGGAAGGCCTGGTCCCCATTCGCATTTATGCGCCGCGCCAGGGTGTGGCTCTGCCGCTGGTCATGTTCTTCCATGGCGGCGGCTTCGTCTCGGGCGATGTGAACACGCATGATGAAATTACCCGCCAGCTCGCTATCGCGGCGGATTGTGTTGTCGTCTCCGTCTCGTACCGCCTTGCACCGGCGCATCCCTTCCCGGCAGCGCTGCACGACTGCCTGGCCGCCATCGACTGGGCTGTGTCGCACGCCGCCGAAATCGGCGCCGATGCCACCCGTCTGGCAGTTGCGGGCGACAGTGCCGGCGGCAATCTCGCGGCTGTCACGGCGCAGTATCTGCGCGACAACAACGGCGCAAAACTCTCGGCGCAACTGCTCATCTACCCGGGCACCGATCCCGCCGGCCGGCGTGAAGGGGCCCCGCGTGGCTCGATGGCCGAAACAGGGGAGGGGTTCTACATCAGTCAGGAAATGATGGATTTCAACCATGCCAGTTACATCGCTGGTGCCGATGCGTGCAGCCCGTATATTTCGCCCTTGCGCGCGCAATCGCTCGCTAATTTGCCGCCCGCTCTGGTTCTCACCGCCGAATACGACCTGCTACGCGACCAGGGCCACGCCTATGCCAAGTGCTTGGCGGAAGCAGGCGTGCTGGTCGAGCTGGTGAATTATGAAGGCGCGATCCACGGTTTTCTCTCCTTCCCGGTGCCGATGGGCAAGGAGGCCATCGAAAATTGCGGCGCCTGGCTCAGGCAGCAGCTCAGCTGACGTGCAGGCGCGGCACCCCCCGCCGCGCTAGCGGCTCTTTTGTCATCTCCGCGCTAGCGGCTCTTTTGTCATCTCCACAAAATGTCTAAGACTTCGTTTTGAAACATACTGAAGTAGAGTTGCAATCGCACTCCAAACAGCGTCAGAGGTGCATGATGGATACAGTGGTGCAAACGCGCAGATTGGGTTTGGAAGGGTCGCAGACGCGTGCCCGCTTTATCGACGCCGCCGAAGAGGTGCTGCGCGACGAAGGCCTGCCCGCGCTCACCGCCCGCCAGGTGGCCGCCAAGGCCGGGCTGAAAACCCAGCTCCTGTACTATTACTTCCGCACCATGGACGATCTTATCCTCGCCCTGGTGCGCCGGGTGAATGAACGCCGGCTGGTGCGTTTCGAGGCGGCTTTGGCCGCCCCCGAGCCGCTACGCGCCCTTTGGGAGCTCAACAGCGACCCCACGGGTGCGGCTCTGGCCAGTGAATTAAGCTCGATCGCCACGCATCGCGAGGCCATCCGCGCCGAGATCGTCCGCTCCGCCGAGAACTTCCGCGCCCTGCAGATTGAGGCCGTGAGCCGCCTGCTCGTCCCGGACGGCAGCCGCTCCGCCGCCGGCATCGTCATGATCGCGGTGGCGCTGGCGCGCATGATCGTCTCTGAAGCCGCCCTTGGTTTGACTGACGGCCATGCCGAAGCGCTGGTTATCGTGGAACAGATGCTGGACCGGCTGAGCACCCCAAAACAGACCGCCCCCTAATAAGGCAATTGACCGCCGACCCCCGGCGATGCTAATAAGGTGTTCAGCATTTGCACCTCCGGCAAACCTGCGTCAGCACCATTGAAGCAAGCCGGAGCAAGAACCGAACACAAAGGGGAACCGCCGTGGATATCAATGTTGAAACCGCCGTCAGAGTGGAAGTCATCAAACTGGAAATCGGCGCGATCGTGCATATCGACCGCAACGCCATTTTCGAGCCCGCCGTGGCGCACCGCATCATGGAACTGCTCGAAATCCACGACGCGCTGGTCTTTCCGGAGATCAACCTGAGCGACAAGGAACAGCTGGCTTTCACCGATGGCCTGGGTGCCCGCGTGAACTTCACCACAACCGTGCCCGGCGGCGATGCCGAGACGCGTGATGTGTATAAGATCACGCTGGACAAGGATAAAAACCCGGAACCGGAATATGTGCTCGGCACTTTCTTCTGGCATATGGATGGCGCCACCATCAACATTCCGGTGCCGAAAGCCTCCGTGCTGTCCAGCCGCAAAACCTCGCCCACCGGCGGGCAGACGCAGTTCTGTAACACCTATGCCGCCTACGAGGCTTTGCCCGAGGAAGAGAAAAAAGCCCTCGAAGGCCTGCGCGTGATGCACAGCGTTGTTGCCGCCGTGCGCGAAGTTGTATCCGCCGAACAGCTGGATTCGATGAAGCGCGGCGCCGCACAGGAGCAGCCGCTGGTGTGGACCCGCAAGAATGGCCGCAAATCGCTGATGATCGGCTATTCGGCCGATTACATCGTCGGCATGACCAAGCCGGAAGGCCGCGCGCTTTTGGCCCGGCTGCTGGAATGGGCGGCACAGCCGCGCTTCTGCTACAGCCACGACTGGAAGGAGGGCGATCTCGCCATATGGGATAATGGCGGCGCGTTGCACCGCGTTATCCCCTACCCGGCGGACAGCGGCCGCACCATGCACCGCACCTCCATCGCCGGTCTGGAACCGACTAATTAAGCGGAACTAAGTGCATCCTTGGGAGGGCCGCGCCAGGATGACCGGGTGCGGATGATGCAGGCTTGGATGAAGCAAACTCGGTTGCTGCAAACGGGCACGGAGATGCCGCGCTGACCGAACCTCTCATCCGGGGCGCCGTCGTCCAGATCATGACCTATCTCATCGAGAACGAAACGGCGGCTCTGCTGGTCCCCGCGCGCATGCTGGCAAGGCTGCACCCGCATTTTCGCGAGGTCATGCAAATCCTCGCCATCCAGGCCGCCGACGAAGCCCGCCACGTGCAGGTTTTCACCCGCCGCGTCCGACACCCTCGGCCTCTCCACCATCGGCGGCCAGGCCTCGCTGAAACCCCTCCTGGATGAGCCTGACGTCGCGCTTGCCTCCTTCCTCCTCAGCATCACCGATGGCGAAGGTAAAACCTACAAGCCCGAGGTCATCATCATCGCCTCGGGTGCCTCTCTCAAAAAACTCGGCGTGCCTGGAGAGGAAGAATTCACCGGCCGCGGCATCTCGCGCTGCGCCACTTGCGATGGCGGCTTCTTCCGCGGCCAGGATGTCGCCACCTCCAACCCCCGCATCTTCGCCGCAGGTGCCGTTCGTGCGCCTCACAGCATAATCGTTGTGCCGGATTGCCCGGCGCCGTATCATCACACTGCATTTTCCGGAGGATTTTCCGCATGGCGAAAACAACCGAAACCCAATACGAAGTCGTATGGCCCAGCGGCGAACGCCGCCAGAAAATCCAACCGCTAGCCCGGCGCCTCCCCACGCTCAACGGCAAAACCATTGCCCAGCTCTGGGATTATCTCTTCATGGGCGACGAGGTTTACGCCACGCTGGAAGACGAGATTCGCAAGCAACACCTGGACGTGAAATTCGTCAGCTGGCGCGAATTCGGCAACACCCATACCATCAACGAGCGCGAGCTTCTGGCCTCTCTCCCGCAGCGCTTCAAAGACCTAGGGGTCGATGCCACGATCTCATCGATGGCTTGTTGAGGCTCTTGTACGCCCGCCGTGCCGCGGGCCATTGGTTTTGAAGACCAAGGAAGCCACCAGACTTCAATCGCTTCCATAACGCTGCATCAAACATAGCCGATGCCGCCGCATGTTGCGGGTGCCTAAATCACGCTGCAAAGAGGAACAGAACATGACGAAAACTTTGACAGGGCGCGTCGCCCTCGTCACCGGCGCATCATCCGGCATAGGCGAAGCCGCCGCCATCGCTTTGGCGCAAGCCGGTGCCGACATCGCCATTTCCGCCCGCCGCGCCGACCGGCTGGAAGTGCTCAAAGCCAAGATCGAAGCTTTGGGCGTTAAAGTCCTGGCACTCCCGGGCGACGTGGTGGACGAAAAAATCGCTACCGAAGCGGTGGAAAAAACCGTCGCCCATTTCGGCAAACTCGACATCCTCGTCAACTCCGCCGGCATCATGCACATGGGCACCACCGAAGGCACAGACCTCGCCGAATTCCGCCGCGTCATGGACGTGAACCTGCTAGGCACCGTCTACACCTGCAAAGCGGCCATCGCGCCCATGAAAGCCCAAGGCCGTGGCGATATCATCAACATCTCCTCCCAGGCCGGCCGCAAAACCGGCCCCATGGTCGGCGCCTATTCCGCCAGCAAACACGCCCTCAACGCCATGTCAGACTCCATGCGCCAGGAAGTCGGCGGCCACGGCATCCGCGTCTGCGTCCTCATGCCCGGCGCCACCACAACCGAAGTAGCAACAAGCATCTCAGACCCCAACTTCCGCGCCGCAATCCAAACCCACGTCACCAAAGACGGCGCCGTAGCGGCCAGCGAAATAGCCGACGCCATCGTCTTCATCGTAAGCCAACCCCAACGCGTCAACATAGACCTGATCTCCATACGCCCAACCATCGACACATCGCCGTAGCCGGGGTGTGGCACGGAAAAGGCGAGGGGCTCTGCCCCCTCGACCCCCGCTGGGGCCTGAGGCCCCAGACCCCCACTACTTAAGACATAAAAAAGAGGCCTGCCTCCGAGGTGTTTCAAACACCAAAGTGGCAGGCCTCTTTTTT
>JAMFRU010000059.1 GCA_026224875.1 Acidocella sp. | reverse complement strand
CCAGCGTGTGGAAGGCGCTTTCCGTGCTGGTACGGATAGGGGCGTAGCTCAATTGGCTAGAGCGCCGGTCTCCAAAACCGGAGGTTGAGAGTTCGAGACCCTCCGCCCCTGCCATCCTCCCAGCATCTTCATCTTTGTTTTCGGCTGTTTTTTAGTTATCGCTCGGGAGTTTGGTTTTGACGTTCAACCTGGTGAAATTTGCGCGCGATGTGCGGGCCGAGGCGGGCAAAACCACCTGGCCTTCGCGCAAGGAGACCCTGCAGACCACGGGGCTCGTGCTTGCCATGGTGATCATTACGGCTATGTTCTTCCTCGCGGTCGATCAGACCATCGGTTTCGCCATGCGCATGCTGTTCGGCGTTGGTTCTTAAAGGGATTTATTATGGCCAAGCGCTGGTACGTGCTGCATGTCTATTCGGGTTTTGAGAAGAAGATCTCGCAGCAGATCAAGGAACAGGCGGAGCTGAAAGGCCTCGCCGAGCATATCGGCGATATCATCGTGCCGACCGAAGAGGTCACCGAGATGCGCCGCGCCCAGAAGGTGAACACCGAACGCAAGTTCTTCCCCGGCTACGTGCTTATCCACATGGATATGTCCGATGAGGCCTGGCATCTGGTGAAGGACGTGCCGAAGGTTACCGGGTTTTTGGGCAATAAGCACAAGCCGAGCCCGATTACCGATGCCGAGGCCGAGCGCATCATGAAGCAGCAGCAGGAAGGCACGGAAACGCGCCGCCCATCCGTTATCTTCGAAATCGGCGAGCAGGTGCGTGTGGCCGATGGCCCGTTCACCAGCTTCAACGGCATCGTCGAGGACGTGGACGAGGACAAGGCCCGCGTCAAAGTCATGGTCTCCATTTTTGGTCGCCCGACCCCGGTGGATCTGGAATACGCCCAGGTTGAGAAGCTCTGAGCTAGGCGCTTAGGTGGAGAAACTCTGACGGGGTTGCAATCTGTGGATTGACGCTTATCTCCAGCCTCGACCCCGCGTGGTCGGCCTGTGAGAAAGACCCCGTGCGGCCTGGCTGCGCGAAAGAGTAAGGTGCCAGAGTTTGTCCAATTCGATTTTGTCCAAGCGGGGGCTCGCCATTGCCGCCGTCATTCTGGTCGTCATTGCTCTCATCGTCTGGACCATCCAGTATCTGACCGTCGGGCAGTATTTTGTTAGTACCGATGACGCCTATCTGGCGGCTGATTCCAGCCTGATCGCGGCGAAGGTGAGCGGCTATGTCACCGAGGTGGCGGTGCTGCAGGACCAGCCGGTGAAAGCCGGCCAGCTGCTCGTTACCATCGATGCGCGGGATTACCAGAACGCGTTGGATGGCGCGCAGGCCGCCATCGCCAATGACCAGGCTGCCGTTATCCTCCAACATGCCAAAATTGATGCCGCCGGGGCCGCTTTGCGCGGCGATACGGCGCATGAGGCGTTTGCCGCGCAGGACCAGCGCCGGTATGCCGGGCTGATTGCCTCAGGCGCCAGCACCAAACAACAGGCCGACCAGGCCGATACGGGCCTGTTGGTCGCGCGCGCGCAGATTGATGCCGATACCGCCAATCTCAAGGCCGCTCAGGCAGAGATCGGGGTGCTGAATGCAAGCCTGGTCGCGGATCAATCCCGCGCCGCCCAGGCCCAGCTCGACCTCTCCCACACTGAGATTCTCGCGCCGTTCGACGGCGTGGTTGGCAACAAGACCGTGGCGGTAGGCGATTATCTGACGCCCGGCACGCAGATCATGGCCGTTGTGCCGCTTAATCAGGTCTATGTGACTGCCAATTACAAGGAAACGCAGATTACCGCGGTGAAGCCCGGCCAGAAGGTGCGGCTTACCGTGGATGGGTTCCCGGACCTCAAGGTCACCGGCTATGTCGAGAGTATTTACCCCTCCTCCGGCCAGGCTTTTGCGCTGCTGCCGCCCGATAACGCCACCGGGAACTTTACCAAGATCGTGCAGCGTGTGCCCGTAAAAATATTCCTTGACCTGACCCCTGAGCTGATCGGCAAGCTCCGGCCGGGTATGTCGGTGGAGCCGAGCATCGACACGCGCCCATGAGCGCCAGCGGCGCGGTCAAGGAGAAGGTCCCGCTCAAGAACCGCATTGCGGTGTTTGGCGCACTCATTGGCGCCTTCATGGCGGTGCTCAACATTCAGGTGGTGAACACCTCGCTGCCTGATATCCAGGGCGGCATCGGCGCCGGGCTGGATGACGGCGGCTGGATTTCAACGTCCTATCTGGTGGGCGAGATCATTGTTATCCCGCTGTCGAGCTGGCTCTCCAACGTTTTCTCGCTGCGCCGCTACCTCATCGTCAACACGGTGCTGTTCCTGATTTTTTCGGTGCTCTGTGGTCTCGCCACGAATTTCCCCGAGATGGTGATTTTGCGCGCGCTGCAAGGGTTCTCGGGCGGGGTGCTGATCCCGCTGGCTTTGCTCTGCGTGATTCTCCTACTGCCCGAGCGCGCCCGCCCGGTGGGATTTGCGGCCTTCGCCCTCACCGCCACCTTTGCCCCCGCCATCGGCCCCACCATCGGCGGCGCCATTACCGATATCTACGGCTGGCGCTACATCTTCTTCCTCAACCTGGTTCCGGGCGTGGTGATGCTCTCAGCACTGGTCTACGGGCTCGCACCGGCGCCGATGCAACTGGGTAAATTCTGGACCGGCGACTGGATCGGCGTGATCACCATGGCGGTCGGGCTCGGTACGCTGCAGGTGGTGCTGGAGGAGGGTAATAAAGACGACTGGTTCGGCTCGCCCTTCATTTTGCATCTGACCATCCTCTCGGCGGTCTCGATGGCCTTGTTTTTTTTCCAGGCGCTGCGGCCCGGCAACAAGGTGCCGCTGGTGAATTTGAAGCTGTTTGCCAAGCGCAACTTCGCCTTCGTCAACATCTCGGGCTTCCTGCTCGGTTTCACTTTGTATTCCGCCGTCTATCTCATCCCGTTGTACCTCGCCGTGGCGCATGGCTACAGCGCGCGCCAGGCCGGCATGGTGATGCTGTGGATCGGCCTGCCGCAGCTTGCCATCATCCCCTTCATGCCGCTGCTGATGCGCAAGTTCGACCCGCGCTGGCTGCTGGCCTTCGGCTTTGCTTTGTTCGCCATAAGCTCCTTCATGAACATCAATCTCGGCCCCAATGATTCCGGGCCGCAGATGCTCATCCCCAATCTCGTTCGCGCCGTGGGCCAGGCCTTGATCTTCCCCTGCATCACCACCATCGCGACGGCCGGCATCGCGCCGGCGGATTCAGGTTCGGCCTCTGCGCTGTTCAACATGCTGCGCAATCTCGGCGGGGCGGTCGGCATCGCCATGACGCAGACGTTCGTCACCAACCGCGAGAAATTCCACTCCGCCATCATCGACCCCACGGTGAGCCTGCTCAACCCGGCCACGCAATCGCGCATCGCGGAACTGACCGCCTATTTCCAGGCGCATGGCATGAACGACCCGGCCGGCGCTCGCGCCCAGGCCATCCAGATGCTAGGCAAGGTCATCCAGCTGCAATCCTATTATTTTGCCTATGGCGACGCCTTCGGCATGCTCGGCGTGGCGATGGTGGGGGCCTGTCTGTGCACCTTCTGCATCGCCAAGCTCAAAGGCCCGGGTGCTCCGGGGGGGCATTAACCCGCTCTGTTCTGTCAAACCATCTACCAAAGCATATTCTGGTAAAGCATGGGCACTCGCCCATTTTTTTGCATGAGGAGGCCGAATTTGGCCCAGCACATGGCTTGCTGGACGAATTTGTTTTGAAAATATGACCGGATGCCAGCGGCGCCGCATTGCCGGATTGCTGGTTCAACCTTAGCATTAGCCCCAAGAATCCGTGCCTAATGTCTTGCCTAACTGGAGGAATAACAATGTCCCGAGTAGCACTGGTCACTGGCGGAACACGCGGAATTGGGGAGGCCATCAGCATCGCCCTGAAAAAACAGGGCCGCACCGTGGTGGCGAGCTATGCCGGCAATACCGAAGCCGCCGAGGCCTTCCATAAGGCAAACGGCATCGAGGTTATTAAATTCGATGCCGGGCATTACGAGGAATGTGCCGCCGCGATGGCCGATATCGCCGCCCGCCTCGGCCCCGTGGAAATCCTCGTTAATAATGCCGGCATTACCCGCGATGCGGTGATCAGCAAGCAGAGCCGCGAGATGTGGGATGCGGTGATCGACACCAACCTCGGCTCCTGCTTCAACCTGTGCAAGCTGGCGTTTGAGGGGATGAAGGCCAAAAAATTCGGCCGCATCGTCAACATCGGGTCGATCAACGGCCAGGCCGGGCAATATGGCCAGGTTAACTACGCCGCTGCCAAATCCGGCATCCATGGGTTTACCAAGGCCTTGTCGCAGGAAGGGGCACGCTACTCCATCACCGTGAACGCCATCGCCCCGGGCTATGTGGATACGGAAATGGTCCGCGCCGTGCCACCGGACGTACTGGAGAAGATCATCGCCAAGATCCCCCGTGGGCGCCTTGGCACGGCTGAGGATATCGCCCGTGGCGTCGTGTTCCTCACCGCCGACGATGCCGATTTCGTCACTGGTTCCACACTCTCCATCAACGGCGGCCAGCATATGTATTGAGCCGCGCTTGCCGGCAGTATCGAACGAAGGGGCCGCGAGGCCCCTTTTTCGTGTGGTTCCGGTGGTGCGTGACGGTTTGCTTGACGCAGTGCTTGCCAGCCCGATAAAGGCATGAAGGTTTTGCCGTACAGGCTGGAGGCCAGCATTCTCGGACTTAAAAAACCGGCCGGAGAGGTGAGGACAAGGCTCTATTCCCTGGAGCTGGGCCGCTTTATCGCGGCGTTTATCGTGCTCGTGTGTCACCTGGTGGTCTACGTCAATCGCCATGCCGCGGAGCCGGGCGCCCAGGCTTTTGGGGGCATGACGAATGGCGGCTCGGAGGGCGTGCAGTATTTCTTCGTGCTCAGCGGCTTCGTATTGGCCTATGCGCATCATGGTGATTTCGGCAGGATCGGCGCCGTTCCAAAATTCTGGTGGCGCCGCGCCTGCCGTATCTATCCCACCTATTGGCTGGCGCTGGGCGTCTCGTTTTATTATCTGTACGGCACATTAACCCCGGCGCTCACACTGCATCTCCTCTCGCTCGACCCCAATCTCATGGGCAACCACTATTATCTGGTGGAATATATCCAGGCGGCGTGGACGTTGCGGTTTGAGATCGCCTTCTATCTCATGTTCGGCCTGTGCTTGTTGCCCTATATCGGTAAGCCGATCCTGGCCTTATGGGCCGCCTTAAGTATCTGGCGCTGGTGCGGGCCGGTGCAGAGTGTTTTTCACCCGGCTTTTCTCATGGGCCCGTTTTATAATTTCACGCTCTCCTACGGCGAAAAATTCTTCCATTACGCAGAGTTCTATTTTTTCGCCGGCCTCGCCGCGGCCTTCATCTTTCTGCGGGTGGATTTAAGCCGGCGCGTCTGCTTCATCCTGTTTGCCGCCAGCTTCATATTATTTGTCTCACTGCTGCCGTTTGAGGGTTGGGGTGCGGGTTACGGCACGCCTCTGTTCATGATGTTGATGTCCGTCGTTATCGCCAGCAACATTCTCTTCCTCGCCATGCTGGACCGCCACGGCGTTTCCGCGCGTTGGGGCAAATACGCCGCATGGGCGGGCGCGATGTCCTACCCGCTCTATCTGTTCCACGAGCCGGTGTTGCTGTGGGTGGATATCAACCACCCCTGGGGCAAATATCATCTGCCCGGGCTTTATGCCCATTTTGTGTTTTTCATCTTGCTCGCTTTGGCGGTTGCGGCAGTTGTCACCGTCTTGTTCGACCGGCCGGTACAGCGCGGGTTGCGGCGCTTGACGCTGCGTGTAAGCGGTGGCCGGGCGCGCCGGGCGGCCGTGGCACCGGTAGGGGACATATAGGGTGGCAAACGCAAAAACGGGTGAGACGAAGCCGAAACTCTATGCCCTGGAACTTGGCCGTTTCGTCGCAGCACTGGTGGTCATGTTTTGCCATACCGAATATTTTCTCGACACGCATATGGTAAATCCGGCGGTGCCGATGTTCGGCGGGTTTACCTTTCCCGGCCCGTTCGGTGTGCAGTATTTTTTCGTGCTCAGCGGCTTTGTGATGGCGAGCGCGCATTATCGGGATTTCGGAAATATTGCCGCCATCCCCAGATTCTGGTGGCGGCGTGTGTGCCGCATCTATCCGGCCTATTGGCTGGCGCTCACCATCCCTGTTTATTACGTCTACAGCGATGGGGCGCTCACGGCGGGGCATCTGCTCACGGTGGCGCTGCTCAGCCCGTGGCATACGAATGAGTTCATCCTCGCGGCCTGGTCGCTGCGCTATGAGCTGGTGTTCTACATCATGTTCGGGCTGACGATGCTGCCTTACGTGGGCAAGCCGCTTCTGGCATTCTGGGTGTTTTTCACCTTCTGGCGCTGGAGCCTGCTCAACGTCCTGCATTTCCACCCGCCGTTTCTGTTCGCGGTCAACCATGTGGTGGCCATTTACGGCGAGAGATTTGCCGCGGTGTTCGAGATATTCTTCTTCGCCGGGTTGGCCATTGGTTATGCCTATATCAAACGCCGGATCAACCCGTGGCTTTGCGCCGGCATGCTGCTGGGGGGCGCCGTGCTGGTAGGCAGCCAGCTGCGCCATGAGGCCTGGGGGCTGGGCTATGGTGACCCCACGATCAGCGTGCGCATGGCACTCGGCGTCGCCGGGGTCATTCTTGGCCTGGCAGGGCTGGAACGGGCCGGGTGGCTGCGTCTGGGCTCCTGGGCGGGCAGACTCGGCATGCTCTCCTACCCGCTCTACGTGGTGCATGTGCCGCTGCTCAACGTGGCGGACCATGTCCTGCACAAACGCCTGCTGACCGCGCCCGAACTCTACACCGGCTTCATTGTGCTGAGCCTGGTCTGCCTCATTGCCGCCGCGCTGGTCACGGTACTGTTCGACCAGCCCCTACAGCGCCAACTGAGGCGGCTTGAGGGAAAAAGGCGAGGGGTTTTGCCCCCTCGACCCCCACTGGGCCTGAGGCCCAGACCCCATTAGCTGAAGAACTAAAAAGAGGCCTGCCACTCCGGTGTTTGAAACACCGAGGAAGCAGGCCTCTTTTTAGTTCTTATACCAGTCATCGCGGTCACTGACTCTTTGGGCGATTCCCAATTTTGTTTGGCTGTGATTCACTGAGGCGCGCCGATTCGGGTGCGGGAGGTGGGTATGGGTCGGCCGATTGAGATCACGAATT
>JAMFRU010000058.1 GCA_026224875.1 Acidocella sp. | reverse complement strand
TCTACAACCAGGACGACCTCAACGACGTCGCGCTCAAGCTAAATACTCGACCCAGAAAAACCCTTGGCTTTCAGACGCCAGGAGCTACATTCGCTCAGGCCGTTGCGCTCATCAGTTGAACCCACCTGCCCCTTATTTGGGAAATGTGCTGCCCGATGCTGTATTCATCTCCCCGAACGGGCCGGAGCCATACGATATGGCGCCCATGGGAAGGCAATGGTTTTCACTCACCGATCGGAGCCCCGCCAAGCTGGCAGCGGGTGTTCGCAACGCAGCACCGGTATTGAATGAATTTATCGATCAACAGCTCGAAAAATATGCACTGCCGCCCACCGCCTCCGCGTTGATCGGCTTCAGCCAGGGGGCCATGATGGTACTGTTCACCGGATTGCGCCGGCCCGTGGCGCCACGCGCCATATTGGCGTTGTCCGGCGCACTCGTCGACCCTGACACTTTACAGGCAGAGATGAAAAACCATGCGCCGGTGCTGCTCGGGCACGGCGGCGCCGACCAGGTGGTGCCCGCCTTCCTCTCCCGGGATGCGGAGGCCGCCTTGAAAGCGGCAAGCATTCCCGTGCAGACAATCCTCTCGCCGCAGCTTGGCCACAGCATCGATGATGTCATTCTCGGTGCTGGTATTGCGTTTCTACAAAAGGCATTTGGCGCCTAAGCGGCACCTTATCGCAATATTAAAGCGCGTATCGGCGGCCCGGCTACGCCATTAGGTAACGCTCACTCCTGCGACAGCGGCGTGCGGACGATAAGGCCATCGAGCGCCGGGGTAACGGGGATTTGGCACGCCAGCCGCACACCGGGGGTGGTGTCATCTGTTGCCTCAATCAACGGCAGTTCCATCTCGGTAACCTCGCCGGTAACCGCGCGCCAGGCGGGGTCAACATACACACGGCATGTCCCGCAATAGGCGTTGCCGCCGCAAACCGCCCTTATGGCTTCAATACCGTTGGATACGGCATTTTCCATAAGTGAGAGCCCCACCACGGCGTCGATGAATTCCTCACTGCCATCAGCGGCAATGAACTGGATACGCGGCATGTTAAGCCGGATCGCAGGCGACGACGGCGCCGCGCAGCTCGTAGCCATGGATATTCGGGTTCCATGAAACGGCCGGGGCGGAGACAAGCCTGACGCCCGGGAGGCGAAACAGCCTGTCGAGGAAAATCCGTGTCTCGTGCATCGCCACCTGCGCGCCGGGGCAGCGGTGCGGCCCGTCGCCAAAGCTCATAAATGGGCCAATAACCTTCATTCTTTTGCCACGGTCGGGGTCGAGCTCGAACGGGCATGGGCCCGTGATGGCTTCATCAACATTTGCATCGCGGATGCTGATGGAGACAACCTCACCCTCCTTCAACGCCGTGCCGTTGGCCTCCTCGAATGGTTCGGCCACGCGCCGCTGGAGGAATGCCGCCACTGGCTCAAGGCGGAGGATTTCTTCCAATATGGCAAACTGATCGCTCTCCTCGCCTGAGAGAAAACGCTCGCGCAGGGGCTGGTTGTCGAACAAATGCCAGGCACACATCACGATGAACTCGCGTGTGGTCAGCATGCCGGCGCCACCATAGCTCAGGCATTCCATGATCATGCCGCGCTTGGAGTAATTCTCCTTCACCAGATGGGAGAGCACATCGTCCTTGGGCTGGATTTTGCGCGCGGCAATTGCCGGCAGCATATCGTGCTTGTAAAATCTGCCGACCGCAATGAGCATTCTGGCATTCAGCACCAGCTTGCTGAAAAACCCCTTGCGCTGGCGGATCGAGGCATCAAGCACCTTGCGCACACGAATCGCGAGGTTTCTGTTGCTGTCACTATCCGTCAAGCCGACGATATCGGCCGCCACATCCACGGCCATCTGCCAGCTCATCTCATCGAGCGGCGCCGACCCACGCTTTTGCAGATCAGCGGTGATTTCATCGATCGCGCGGTTCATCACCACGTGATGCCGCGTTACGATCGTTTTCGGTGCGAACAGCCCCGCCACGGCGGCGCGGCGCTTGCGATGTATCTCGCCATCCAGGAAGAAGAACGATATTTCGTCCGGCTTGCTGAGATCAACATGCTCGATCGATGCACCGGCCTGGCGCATTTTCGGTGAGCGCAGCAGATCGCGCGCCGCGACAAAATTTCCGATCACGCGGGTGCCGGTATGCATGTCCGCGCTCGCCTCGGCGACCTTGGCACTTTTGCGGTCGTCCCTGCCCTGGTGAACAGGGCAGCCTGCCGAATTCCCGTCCATCTTCATCTCCCGTTGTGCCGGCGCAAAACATTGGGTCGCGGCCGATTTATGAGATGCGATATACCATAGATCATAAAATTGCCAGCGGTTTTTCCTTATCCCCCTTCCCTTTGGGCTGGACGAGGGCCCGCGGTGCGTGTTTTGTCTGAATTGGTCAAGCGGCCTGGGCTGGCGATGGATACCATGTCTCCCAACGATGCCACCTGCATAAATGCGGCCTGGATAAGGGAACGGATCATGGATGTTGACCTTGATGGACTGGCAGCGCTTTTGGATCGCGACAAGATCCGGGAATGCATCATAGGTCTGGCGCGTGGTGAAGACCGGCGTGATGCCTCAATGATTACAAAAGCCTATTGGCCGGATTCGATCACCGATTACGGTGTGTTCGCCGGGAATTTCGACGAATATCTGGCCTGGGTCGTGCCGGGGTCCCCGGCCATCCCCTGCACGCAGCATGTGCTGGGCCAAAGCTATATCCAGCTGGAGGGCGATACTGCCCGCGCGGAAACCCAGGTTATTTCCTACCACCGCGTCAACATGAGCGCGGAGGAGCGCGATACCTGCATCGGCGGGCGTTACCTCGATGTTCTGGAGAGGCGCGGCGGCGAGTGGCGCATCGCCAACCGTGTGATGCTGTATGATTGGTACCAGGAGTTCGGCCTTTCCATCGACTGGTCCCAAGGCGTGATGGGCATGGCGTTCAGCGCCGGGCATTTTTCCGGCCGGGCGCATGGCGATTACAGCATTAAATTTTTTGCCGGCAGCGCGAGCTGATCCGCGCCGGCATTGTCTTGAAAAGGCTCCGAGAAATATGACCTGTCAGCCAACCATCGTTCCCCCGCCCGAGACTGTCGATATCGCATCGCTCCGCGGGCGTTATCTGCACGAGCGCGATAAGCGCGTGATGCGCGCGGCCACCAACCAATATGTCCGCGCCACTGGCGAGTTTGAGGATGTGTACGCGCAGGATCCGCATACGCCGTTCAAGCCGCGTGAGGCCATGTCCGAGGATCTCGATGTCGCCATTCTGGGTGCTGGCTGGACCGGGCTGCTCGCGGCTTATCATTTAAAAAAAGCCGGCATTACCAACTTCCGCAACATCGACCATTCCGGCGATTGGGGCGGGGTTTGGTACTGGAACCGCTACCCGGGCCTGCAATGCGATAATGACGCCTATTGCTATTTACCGCTGCTCGAAGAAACCGGTTTTATGCCTACGAAGAAATTCGCCTCGGGTTATGAGATTTATGATTATTTCAAGCTGATCGTTAAAAAATTCGAGCTGGGCGGCAATGAGGTTTTTCAAACACTGGTCACGGGTCTGCGCTGGGATGATGCCATCCAGCGCTGGCATGTCACGACCGATCGCGGCGATGATATTCGTGCGCGGCATGTGATTATGGCCAACGGGCTGCTGAACATTCCCAAACTACCGGGCCTTCCGGGCATTGCCGAATTCAAAGGCAAGATGTTCCACAGCAGCCGTTGGGATTACGGCTATACCGGCGGCAATAACCGCGACCCGCAGCTCGATAAACTGGCCGATAAGCGCGTCGCCATCATCGGCACCGGGGCGACCTCCGTGCAGGCGGTGCCGTATCTCGGCAAATATGCCAAGCAGCTTTACGTGCTGCAGCGTACGCCCTCAACCGTTGATGAACGCGTGAATCCGCCGACCGATATGGAATGGGTAAAAACCCTGCAGCCGGGCTGGCAGCAGGACCGGAAGAAGAATTTTCATCGTCTGGCGATGGAAGGGATTCCCACGCCCGAGGCTGATCTGATCTGCGATATCTGGACGGAAATCACGCGCAATCTCGCCGATGAATTCGCCGCGGAAGGCTGGCCGGCACTGACACCGGCGCAGGCCGTGGCACGGCGCGAGCAGATGGATTACCGCGTGATGGAACGTCTGCGCGCCCGCGTTGAATCGCTGGTGACGGAGAAAGAGACGGCCAATGCGTTGAAGCCGTGGTATCGTTATCTCTGCAAGCGCCCGGCTTCGAACGATGATTTTTATCCCACCTTCAACCGCCCGAATGTGAAACTGATCGATGTGTCGGCAACGCACGGCGTGGAGCGCATGACGGAAAAAGGGTTCGTTGCGAACGGCGTGGAATATAAGATTGATTGCATGATCTTTGCCTCCGGCTTTGAGGTCAGCAGCGATCTCGACCGGCGCTGGGGGATTGATGTGATCGAGGGCCGCAACGGTAAGTCCCTCTACGACCATTGGCGCGATGGTTATACGACGCTGCACGGCATCATGACGCGCGGTTTTCCAAACATGTATTTTACCGGCTACGTGCAAAGCGCGCTGAATGCCAGCACGACCGAGCAGATGGATCTGCATGATCTCCACATTGCCCATATCATCAAGGAACTTACCGGCCGCGGTGTGAACGCGGCCGAGCCCAGCCAGCAGGCGCAGGATGACTGGGTGAAGCATATGCACGAGACCGCCTATGATCACTCGGCCTTCTCGCGCGAATGCACACCGAGCTATTTTAATGCTGAGAGCTCGGAAAAACTTCGCTCCTATGCTGGCGATGTTTATGGCCCAGGCTGGTACGCTTACGAGACAGTGCTGAAAACATGGCGCGATGGCGGCGGCCTCGAAGGACTGGAGCTGACGAAGGCCGATGCCACGGCTGAGGCCCGCTAGGGTGGATACGCTCAAGGGGAAAATCGCCCTCGTGACGGGTGCCAGTCGCGGCATTGGCAAGGGCATCGCCGTTGATCATGGCGATGATGCGCAGATCGCTTCTCTATTCGAGCACGTTGCCAAAGAGCAAGGCCGGCTCGATATTCTCGTCAATAATGTGATCGCACGGAACGTGGCGCCCGCTTTGGCAACCGGTTTGAAGAGTAGCATGGCAAACATCCAGACGCTGCACCGATATTTTAAATCCTCTGCCGCAAGATTTTCTGAGGTATGAGCCAGCCCGAAGCCCAAGGGGATGCGGTGGATGCTCTGCACGCCAGCATGCTCCGCTTCTTTCCCGAACTGGTCGAGGAACTGGGCGGCCAGCCCGCACTGCTGCTGCACCAGGCCGGCATAGAGGCTGGATATGTGCCCGGCGAGACGCTGGAAGCAAGCTACCGGCAGACCATCCAGCTCCTGGAACTTGCCGCCGCCGCGCTGAATTGCCCGGATTTCGGCATGCGTCTGGCGTGGCGCCAGGGCGGCTGCGATATCTATGGCCCGCTCGGGCCGGTGATGAAAAATTCACGGAGTTTTGGCGAAGCGCTGACGTATGTCACCACGCATAATTACGCGCATAGCCTTTCCGCCCGCATCTGGCTACGGCCTTGCCGCCAGGAAAAAGCCGTGTTCTCCGGCCATGACATTCTGCTCGACCGCATCCCCAATAAAACCCAGGCCATCGAGCAAATCCTGCTCCTCGGCAGCCTCGGGGCAATGGAAATCACCGGCGGCTATGTGCGCGCGCGCAAAATTCATTTCCGCCACCAGCCCATATCACCGCCCGAGGTTTACCGCCGCTATTACGGCTGCGAGATATTGTTCGGCCAGAACGAGGATGGCGTGGTGTTTTCCGAACAGGACATGGCCTGCCCGATCACCAATCCGGACCCGACAACGTATCAAGCCGCAACCTCCTTTATCGATACCGCGTTTCCCCAGCATCTGCCGCCGCTCCCGGTGCAGGTGCGCGGCTGGGTCATTCAATTTCTCGGCACCGGGCATTGCACGAATGAAGCGGTTGCGGCCAAATTCAACATGCATACCCGCACATTGCACCGCCGGCTGATCGCGGAAGGCACGTCCTTCCAGCAGATCAAGGACGACATACGCCGCGATGCCATGCTCTATTATATCCAGCACACGGACCTCGAATTCTCCAGCATTTCGGAGCGGCTGGGTTTCGCGGAACCTTCAGTATTAACCAGGCGATGTAACCTCTGGTTCTCCGCCCCGCCAACCAAATTGCGGCATCGTATGCGCAGCAATGCGCCGCTGAACAGCGCCGGAAAATCTCATCAATCGGTTTCGGCGATCTCGACACGGTCAGGGTAAAACGCCAGATGATCGCGGATCGCCTCGACGGCGGCGTATGGCGCTTCGTAGCTCCATACGGCGTTTGCGGCACCTTTTAAACTGTAATACGAGCACTCGCCCTTGAACGGACAATAGGTGGTGTGGTCGTTCCGTGTCAGCTGCGTCATATCGGTATCGGCGCGCGGAATGTACTGCACCCCAGGGTAGCTCGCTTCACGCAATATCAGTGCGTCACGCGTATCCACCAGCACAGCGCCGCCAAGTTTTACCGTAACGCGGCGGGGGTTTTTCTCGATCGTGATGGGGTGATCGGGACCGGGGATTTTGATGCTGCGTTCTACCATGACAGAACTCCTAAAAATTCAAATCTCGTCAACAATTTCAAACGATTCCGGATTGATCGGCCCCTTCTCAGCGCCGATCCATTCCCGCCAGATCAAAATCAGCGCCGCCATGATCGCCGGCCCGACAAACAGCCCAACCAGCCCCCAGGCGGTGACACCGCCCAATATGCCGAGCAGCACCCATATAAACGGCAGCCGGGTCGCACCACCGATGAGCACCGGCCGGATGAAATGATCAGCCACAAAGGTCACCACGATACCCAGCACGAGAATGATAATTCCGGCCACGATCTTGCCCTGTGCCAGCAGCGCCAGCGTTGCCACAATAATCGCCACGGCCGCGCCAAATGGCACCATGGCAAGAATCGCGGTGAGCAACCCGAATAACGTTGGGTGTGGCACCCCCGCTGCCAGATAGGCCAGGCCCAGCAACAGCCCCTCCCCCAGCCCGACCAGAACCAGCCCGTTCACCGTACCATGCACGGAGCTGATAATCTGCTGGGCGACATCTTCGCCGGCGCTGCCAAAAGCCCGGCGGCTGCCCACTTTCAGCTGTTTGAGCACGTCCTCGGAGCCGCGCAGGAAGAAGAACAGGCCGAGCAGCATGAAGCCGAACAGCACCAGCCGATGGATGGTTTCCCGGCCGATCACCCCAGCCACCTTGGCCCCGCCACCGTGGATGGCACCCTTGGTGAGCACGGAAATCTGCTCCGGCTGGCCCAGCTGCTGCTCCCACATTGCCGTAAGCTGCGCGCCATGCGGCAGGCGCATGAGCAATTCCGGCGGGGCGATGCCAGATTGCCGCACCTGCTGCCACCATTGCAGGGCAGCATGCGCGTCGGCCGCCAGCGGCACGGCGATGACGATAATCGGCAGCACGAAAATAATCGTGACGCCCACCACAAACAGCCCAGGCAGCAGGGCTTTCCGGTGGCCGGGCCAGCGCTGCGCCAGCCGCTGGAATAACGGCCAAAGGGCGATGGCGAAAATCACCGTCCAGGTCAGCGCCGGCAGAAACTCGCGCAAGGTGAACAAGGCGCCGAGGATCAACAGCAGCACGGCCACCAGGCAGGCATATTTCTGGCCTGGTGTCATTGCCGACTCACCCGATCTCAGCCAGGTGCCAGCGGATGCAGAGTTATCATCGGACGTCGTCATACGGGTCTCCCTGTGGTGCTGGCCCCAGCATAACGTTAGATGGTGCTTCGGCGGGGCTCGCAACCGCATGGCTTTACCATAGGGAAGCTATTTTACGAATATTTGCTTAGTTTTAACTTATTGACATCAAGGGGCTGGGCGCATTCGTTGAGGTAGGCAGCTATACGGGAGGCACCAAGCTGCTAATAAACGAGCATGATGCGGGAAGAGAAGACCAGCAGGCTGGTGCCGTTGGAAGGCCTGCGCGGCATCGCCGCCGTGGTCGTGATGCTAGGCCACATGGTGCGCGGGCTGGTGCCGCCCGACCATGGCAGCCTGGATATATTGAACCAATTGCACCGCTGGCTGCTGAACGGCGGCGCCGCTGTATCGGTGTTTTTCGTCCTCTCCGGTTTTATTCTCAGCCTGCCGTTTGGCAAGGATCGCAGCATGGCGCGGGTGCTTACCTCGCTGCTGAAGCGCTGGCCGAGGCTCGCCGCCCTCACCACCATCGCCTGCCTGTTCTCCTGGGCCACGATCGTGCTGAGCCAGGATTATTATGAACAAGCAGCGGCGGTCACCGGCAATACATGGATGGCCAGCCATTTTAACGCGCCGCTGCATGGCCATGATATTTCCTGGTTGGCCGCGCTGCGAAACGGGCTGTATGAGGTATTTCTATACGGTGACGTAAAGTTTGATTCACCGCTTTGGACCATGCGGATTGAGCTGTTCGGCAGTTTCGCCGTTTTTATCGCCGCCCCCGTGCTGTTCGCTTTAAAAAGCTGGCCGCTGCGCCTCACCGCCATAGCTGCCACGATGGCCGCTGTAGGCATCTCCTTTCCCATGACCTATTTTTCCGATTTTCTGGTGGGCACGGTCTTGGCGATGCTGTTTGCCGAAAACAGAATGCCTGAATTTTCCAACATCCAGGCGGCAATCGCGATCATCGCCGGGCTTTATTTGTTCTGCTTCAGCAGCGCTGAGAACCACCATATTCACGCGCCGATAAAAGCGCTTATGCCCGCCGGCGAAACCGCCCATTTCGTTTGGGACGTCAGCGCCGCACTGATCATCATGGTGCTCCTTGGCAATCCCTTTCTGTGCCGTCTCTTTTCGAAAAAATGGGCTGTATGGCTGGGGCTGTTATCATTCCCGCTTTATCTGGTGCATGTGCCGATTATGCTTTCCGCCGGTGCCGCAAGTTTTATAGGCACGGCCGCGGCACTGGGCACAACCGGCGCCGTATTGGTGGCGGGGGTCGTCACCATGGTTTTGACTGTGGTGTTCGCTTTGCCGTTGGCCTGGGTGGATAAGGCCTGGACCGGCGTTCTCGCGCGCATGGTGGCCGTTTTCATAAAACGCCCCGCTTTCATAAAACGCCCCGCCAAGCCTCGCGCTGCGTAACCCGCCTCACTTCACAACCACCGGCAGGCCCGCCACCACCAGCACGACATGATCCGCCACCGCCGCCAATTGCCGGTGCAGCCGCCCTGCCGCATCGCGAAACCGCCGCGCCATGGTGTTTTCCGGCACAATCCCGAGCCCCACCTCGTTGGACACCAGCCAAAGCGGGTTTTGCATCGCCTGTACGGCCGCCACCAGCGCACCTGCTGCGGCTTCCAAATCCATATCCGCCAGCATCAGATTGGTCAGCCACAGGGTCAGGCAATCCACCACCGCCACATCCCCCCGCCGTAACGCGCCAAGTGCCGCCAGCAGATCAACCGGCGCCTCCACCGTCACCCAGGCCTCACCCCGTTCGGCCCGATGCTGCTCAATCCGCTGCCGCATCTCCTCATCCAGCGCCTGACCGGTCGCGATCATCACCAGCCTGCCGCCCTGCCCGGCTGCTTCCGCCTGCGCCTGCGCAAAACTGCTTTTGCCCGAGCGTGCGCCGCCGAGCACGAGTGTCACCGCCACAGGCGCCTCCAGATTGACCTCGTCATCCTCTACCCATTACACGCCATAAGCGATAGTTCGTCGCTTCACGGCGGGAGATCGCGATGCGTTGCACGACAGTGAGATACGGCGGATGAACGCGCCCGGCTATTTCCGCCATGGCGGGCGCATGGGCGAGGCCGCCGCGTCCTTTCCTCACGCCCCCCTGCCCTGGATCGACCTCTCCACCGGCATCAACCCGCATGGCTGGACCGGCCCGCGCGCCGATTTCGCCGCTTTGCAACGCCTGCCGGACCCGCAGGAGACGGCCGCCCTGGAAGCCACCGCCGCCGCCTATTTCGGCGTGGACCCGGCCCGGATTGCGGCCATTCCAGGCGCTGAATTCGGCCTGCGCCTGCTGCCGCGCCTCACCGGGGCGCCAGATGTCGGCATCCTCTCCCCCACCTACGGCGGGCATGCAGAGGCTTGGGGTGCCGCCGGCCGTATTGTCCACACCGCCGCCGCGCTGGAAGCCCTGCCCGCAACCAGTGCGCTGGTCATCGTCAACCCCAACAACCCGGACGGACGAGAAACGCCACCTGACGTGCTGACCGGCTTGGCCCGCACCCGCCTGCTCATCGTCGATGAATCCTTTGGTGATATCACACCGGAACTCAGCGTCGCGCCCCAGGCGCATGACCGGCTGATCGTCCTGCGTTCATTCGGCAAATTCTTCGGCCTGGCGGGCGTGCGGCTCGGTTTCGTCATCGCCGGCCCCGGCATCATAGCCGGAGTCCGCGCTGCCTTCGGCGACTGGCCCGTCTCCGCCGAGGCCCTGGCCGCCGGAACACATGCCTACACCGCACCGGAATGGATCCGCGACACCCGCACGCGCCTGCAACAGGATGCCGGCCGGCTGGATGCAATGCTCGTCAGCGCCGGACTAAAACTGGTAGGCGGCACCAGCCTGTTCCGGCTCGCCAGCACGCCGAACGCCGCAAAATGGTTTACACATCTGGCCAGAAACGGCCTGCTCATCCGCCCATTCGCCCAGGAGCCAAACTGGCTGCGCTTCGGCCTGCCGGGCAACGAGGCTGCATGGTCCCGCCTGCAAGCGGCACTGCAACAGGGGATCGCATGACCGAAGATACCGAGACCGAACGCAACCGCCTACATGCCGAGGAACGCAAAGCGGTAAAAGCCGAGCGCGATGTGATGATGCAGAGTAAGACCCGGACAGAGGGCCTGTTGCTCGTCCACACCGGTGCCGGCAAGGGTAAATCCACCGCCGGTTTCGGCATGGTCGCCCGCGCTTTGGGCTGGGGCCAGCGCGTCGGCATCGTGCAGTACATCAAAGGCAAATGGATCACCGGCGAGCGCCGTTTTTTCGCGCGTTTCCCCGATCAGGTGCGGCTGGAAATCATGGGCGAGGGCTTTACCTGGGACACCCAGGACCGCGCCCGCGATGTTGCCGCCGCACAAGCCGCCTGGCAAAAATCCCTGGAGATGATCGCCGATCCGGAGCTCGATTTTGTACTACTGGACGAACTGAATGTCGCCCTGCGCTATGATTATCTCGACCTAGCAACCGTTGTGGCGGCTTTAAAAGACCGCCCGCGCGACAAGCACATCTGCGTCACCGGCCGCGACGCCAAACCGGAGCTATTGGAAATCGCCGAGCTGGTAACCGAGATGACAATGATCAAACACCCGTTCCAGCAAGGCATCAAAGCCCAGCGCGGTGTCGATTTTTGAGTCTTGCTCCGGAATTTGACGCCTGGCGGGCCCTGGCAGCCCTTATGCTGGAAGCGGCTATTGGTTATCCGGACCGGCTGCATCGCCTCGTCCCGCATCCCGTCGTCTGGGCCGGGCACGCCATAAACGCGCTTGAGGAACGCTGGAACCATCCGGAGTTGACTGCGGCACGCCGCCGCCTCTCCGGCGTGGCGGCGCTCTTGCTTGTTGCAAGCTGTGCCGCACTACTCGGCTGCCTCATCGATGCCTGGGGGCGCAGAAACATTTGGGCAGCGCTCGCCACCGTCTTCGTCGCCACAATCGGCCTCGCCCAGCGCAGCCTCTACATCCATGTCGCCGCCGTCCACACGGCCTTACAGGCGGGCGACCTGCCTGCCGCCCGCAAAACCGTCAGCCATATCGTCGGGCGCGACACCGCAACGCTGGATGAGCACGGCGTCGCCGTCGCAGCGCTGGAAAGCCTGGCCGAGAGTTTCTGCGACGGCATCGTCGCCCCCGCCTTCTGGCTGTTTTTCACCGGGCTGGCCGGGCTGTTCGCGTACAAAATCATCAACACCGCCGACAGTATCATCGGCCATCGCGATCCGCGCTTCCTCGCTTTCGGCTGGGCCGCCGCCCGCACGGACGATCTCGCCAACCTCATCCCCGCCCGGCTTTCCGGCGCGCTGCTCGCACTGGCAGCCGGCGGCGGCTGGCTCATCATGCTGCGCGACGCAAAACACCACGCCTCCCCCAACGCCGGCTGGCCGGAAGCAGCCTTAGCCGGGGGATTAAAAATCCGTCTCGGCGGCCCAACAACCTACGACGGCCAATCCTACCCCCGCCCCTGGTTCGGCGACGGCGCCGCCCCGGGCACGACCGAACTCGGCCGGGGCTTACGCATCTACCTCATCGCCTGTGTCCTGCTCTGGGCCCTGGCCGCCGCAGGAGCGCTCGCATGGCGGCTTTGATGATCCAAGGCTGCGGCTCCGATGTCGGCAAATCCATGCTGGTTGCCGGGCTGTGCCGCCTTTTCACCAACCACGGCCTCACCGTGCGCCCGTTCAAATCCCAGAACATGTCCAACAATGCCGCCGTAACCGCCGATGGCGGCGAGATCGGCCGCGCCCAGGCCCTGCAGGCGCTCGCCTGCCGCACACAAGCCAGCGTACACATGAACCCCGTGCTGCTGAAACCGCAAAGCGAGACCGGCGCCCAGCTCATCGTACGCGGCCAGATGCACGGCAGCTGGAGTGCCGCCAACTACCAGCAGCGCAAGGCCCTGCTGCTTGATATCTGCCTAGAGAGTTTCCGCAAACTCGAAGCCGAATGCGACCTAGTGCTGGTGGAAGGTGCGGGCAGCCCTGCCGAAATCAACCTCCGCAAAGGCGACATCGCCAACATGGGCTTCGCTCGCGCGGCGGGTGTCCCCGTCATCCTCACCGGCGACATCGACCGCGGCCATGTCATCGCCGCTTTGGTCGGCGCGCATACCGTGCTGGAGGAAGGCGACCGCGCCATGATCAAGGGTTTTCTCATCAACAAATTCCGCGGCGACCCGGCCCTCTTCGCCACCGGCCGCGAAGAAATTTCTCTCCGCACCGGCTGGCGCGATTACGGCATGGCCCCGTTCCTGCCCGCCGCCCGCCGCTTGCCTGCCGAAGACGCGGTGGCGCTCGATAAGCCCCAACCCGGCCTTGGCGGGCTCGTGAAAATAGTGGTCCCCCGCCTCTCCCGTATCGCCAATTTCGACGATTTCGACCCGCTCCAGCACGAGCCCGCCGTGGACTTCACCTTCATCCAACCCGGCACCGCCCTCCCCGGCGATGCGGACCTCATCATCCTGCCCGGCAGCAAATCCACCATCGCGGACCTCGCCATGTTCCGCGCCGAAGGCTGGGACATCGACCTCGCCGCCCATATCCGCCGTGGCGGCCGTGTGCTTGGCCTATGCGGCGGCTACCAGATGCTCGGCCGCCGTGTCATCGACCCCGACGGCATCGAAGGCCCGCCCGGCGAAGCCCCCGGCCTTGGCCTGCTCGATGTCGAAACCACCCTCACCGGCGAAAAAATCCTCACCCCCACGCAAGGCCACCTCACCGCGGAACACGCCGCTTTCGTGGGCTATGAAATCCACGTCGGCCGCACCACCGGGCCGGACACGTCACGCCCTTTCCTGCACACAACCGCCGGCCCGCAAGGTGCCATCTCCGCCAACGGCCGCATCGCCGGCTGCTACATCCACGGCCTGTTCCAGCAAGGCAGCGTTCGCGCCGCGATTCTAAAATCCCTAGATGCAACCGCCAACGCTACCGACCACAGCACCGTCGTGGACGCAGCTCTGGACGAAATCGCCGCAGCCCTGGCCAAATCCTTCGACATCCCGGGCCTGGCAGAGCTCGCCGGCCTGCCCGCCGCATTTTCCCGGAGTTTTGCATGACCCAATTCGCCATCCCCGCCATCGACCGCACTCTGGAACCCGCCCTGCGCACCAAACTGGACGGCCTCGCCAAACCCCCTGGCTCACTCGGCCGGATGGAAGCGCTCGCTTTGCAGCTCGGTCTCATCCAACAGCGCCTCGACCCGCAACTGCGACGCGCCATCCTGCTCGTCTTCGCCGGTGACCACGGGCTGACGCAGGAAGGCGTTTCCGCCTACCCAGCCAGCGTCACCGTCGCCATGGTGCAAACCTTCTTGGCCGGAAAAGCCAGTGCCAATGCTTTTGCCAGCGCCACAGACACGGAAATCCGCGTGGTGGATGCCGGTGTCGCCGCACAGCTCCCCCCGCACCCGGGCCAGCTGGACCAAAAAATTGCCCAGGGCACGCGCAACGCCGCCGTCGAACCGGCGATGACACTGGCTCAATGCGAAGAAGCCATTACACGCGGCGCTACCATCGCGAAAAACGCCGCAGCGGAAGGGTTCGATGTCATTGCCCTGGGTGAAATGGGCATAGGCAATACCGCTTCCGCCGCTTTGCTCATGCACCGCCTCTCCCCGGCCCCGCTCGCCGCCTGTGTTGGCGCCGGCACCGGGCATGATGCCGCCGGCCTCGCGCGCAAACGCGCCACGCTGGAGCGCGCCGCCGCCCGCACCACCGCAACCGCACCTCTGGACGTGCTGGCCGAATTCGGCGGCTTCGAAATCGCCATGATGGCCGGTGCCGTGCTCGGCGCCGCCCAGGCCAAAACCGCGGTGTTGGTGGACGGTTTTATTGCCACCGCCGCAGCCCTCGCCGCCATCCGCCTGGCTCCCGAGGTGCAGCCCTACTGCATCTTCGCGCATTGCTCAGCCGAAGCCGGCCACCGGCTGATGCTAGACTCCATCGGTGCCACCCCGCTCCTCGATCTCGACTTGCGGCTGGGCGAAGGCACCGGCGGGTTGCTCTGCGTGCCGCTATTGCGTGCCGCCGCCCGCATCCTTACCGACATCGCCAGCCTCGACGATGTTCTCAACGGCCGACTGTAACATGTCCCGCCAACTGTCGCTGCTGCTCTTTGCCGTGCAGTTTTTAACGCGCCTGCCAGTGCCCGCCCAGCCGGATTTTCGCCCCGATTGGATTAACCGCAGCGCGCGCTATTTCCCGCTGGTGGGCCAGTTCGTCGGCTTGCTCGCGGCGGCGGTGTTGCTGCTCGCCGCTCACTTCTGGGCCATGTGGATTGCCGCCGCTCTCGCCCTTCTCACGGCAACCTTTCTCACCGGCGCGCTGCATGAAGATGGCCTGGCAGACACCGCCGACGGGTTTGGCGGCGGGCACAATCCCACCCAGCGCCTGGCAATCATGAAGGACAGCAGCATCGGCACTTATGGCATACTGGCGCTCGGTTTCTGTACCCTTCTAAAGCTCAGCTGCCTCGCCATTTTATCCCCCTGGCTCGCCGCCTGCAGCCTCATCGCCGCACATGGTGTGGCCCGCGCCGCAGCCGTAACAATCATGCACACATTACCCTATGCCGGCGATCCCGCCTCGGCCAAACTCAGTACCCACGACCAACCGCCAACACGCGTAGAAACGTGCACTGCATTATTACTCGCCGCTTGGCCATTGCTCCTGCTACGCCCTACAAACATTCTGCTCGCTTTAATACTCTGCGCCGCCATCACCTGGGCCATGGCGCGCCTCGCCAAAAAACTCATCGGCGGCCAGCGCGGCGATGTTCTGGGGGCTGTCGAACAATTATGTGAAGCCGGTTTCCTGTTGGGCTGCGCAGCACATTTCGGAATTGCCTATTGAAACTGATCGTCTGCCCACTCGCCGATCTGGATAATGCCTTAGCGGCGCAACCCTCGCACGTACTGAGCCTGATTTCTCCGGACGCCGCACCACCCGTGTGCCCCGCCGCAAACCACCTCATCCTGCGCTTCAACGACATCAACGCGCCGGCAAAAGGACTAACCACAGCCAGCTCGACGGACATAGAAACGCTGATAGATTTCGCCAAAAACTGGTCCGGCGAGGCCTCGTTCCTGGCTCATTGCTGGGCCGGGATCAGCCGCTCCACCGCCGCCGCCTACATCATCGCCTGCCAACGCAGCGCCCCCGGCACGGAAGCCGCCCTCGCCCAACAACTCCGCGATACCGCACCGGAAGCCACACCCAACCCCTTAATGATCGCCCTCGCCGATACGCTGCTAAACCGCAACGGACGCATGAGTGCCGCCATCGCCGCCATCGGCCGTGGCCGCGAGGCCGGGCAAGGCGCGCTATTCACCCTGGACCTTTAGCGCTCCAAAAACACATCTTCCAGCGGCGTGCGCCTCTCCCACCCCGCCCGGTCCAGCTCCGGGTCCACATGCACCTCCACCGGCCGGCCAAGACATAGATACGCCACCAGCCGCCAGCCCTCCGGCACGCTGAGCGCGGCTGTAACGCCCTCCGGTTCCAGTATCGAAACCCAGCCCATGCCGATGCCCTTGGCCCGCGCCGCAAGCCAGAGCGTATGCACTGCCGCCACCACGGAATACTCAGCCATCTCCGGCATGGTCCGCCGCCCCAGCCCGCGTCCGGCCTCGCCATTGGTCTCGCAAAACACGGCAAGCTGCACCGGCGCATCATTCAGCCCGGATAATTTTAATCCGGCGTAAACCGCCGCGTCCTCACCTTCATACCCCGCAAGTGCCGCCGCATTGCACCGCGCAAAATTCTCCCGTACCGCTGCCCGCGCCGCTTCACCCCGCACACGCACAAAACGCCAGGGCTGGCTCAATCCCACCGAGGGCGCCAGCTGCGCCACCCGCAACAAATCCAGCAGCTCTTCGTCCGCAATCGCATCCGGCAGAAACCGCCGCACATCTCGCCGCCAACGCAACAATTCCACGAGTGCCGGAAAAAATTCAGATGCTGCAAAATCCGGTTCCGTCATGCCAACACATCCTCGCCACCGGCGGCGATGGCATGAAAAAACGCCCCGCTCACCTGCCCGCGTTTGGCCCCGCTGGGCCCAATCACATTGCCCAAGCCATCACGCAATGCCGCCAGCGGCACATCCGTGCCCGGCATTACTACGGCGGCGTAATGAAACTCATGCCCGCGCACATGCGCGCCTTTCGGCCCCAGCGGGCTGTCCGCCAACATCACCGCCTGGCGATAACCTAAATTCATCTTCCGCTTGGCAAAACTCGTTTCATGGCTTAGCAGCCCCGCCATCGCGTGAACCTGCCCGTCAGCGCTTTGCAGGGTTTCGCCCAGCACCATGTAGCCGCCACATTCGCCATGCACTGGCCGGCTCTCCGCAAATGCAGCGAGCCCGGCTTTAAAACGCAACGCCGACGCCAGCCGCCCCGCATGCAACTCCGGATATCCACCCGGCAGCCAGCAGCTATCGCAATCCACTGGCGGCGCCTCATCATTCAGCGGCGAGAAAAACATAATTTCGCTCCCAGCCCGCCGCCAGCCCTCCAGCAAATGGGCGTAGATGAAGCTGAACGCCTCATCCCGTGCCATCGCCACGCGCTGCCCCGGCGGCGGCAATACCGTGCTGCCGGCAACGCCGGGCGCAAATGCTCCTCCCAGAGCAAAAATCGCAGGCACATCCAGGCAGGCTTCCGCCATATCCGCCAACCGCTCCAGCTGCGCGGGCAAATCCGGGTGCTCCAGCGCCTGCACCAACCCCAGATGCCGCTCAGGGAGTGCTGCCACCGCATCACGCGGGATCGACCCGAGCACCGGCATGCCCACCTTCACCATCGCCTCAACCACACCCAGCCGGTGCCGCTCGCTCGCCACCCGGTTCAGCACTACCCCGGCAATATTCACCCCCGGCACATGCCCCACAAACCCCCGCGCCACCGCCGCGGCTGTCTGCGAATGCCCCGATACATCGAGGATCAGCACCACCGGCAGTCCCAGCCCCGCCGCCAGATCCGCCCCCGCCCCGGTGCGCCCGTCCGGCCCGGCCACGCCGTCAAACAACCCCATCGAGGATTCAATGACCAGCACCACCGCCCCAGACGCCGCATAACCCACCACGACGCCAAGCTGGCCCTTATCCATCGCCCAGCTATCCAGATTGAAACTGGGATAACCCGTTGCTGCCTCATGAAACGCCGGGTCGATATAATCCGGCCCGGATTTGGCCGCGCGCACGGCAATCCCCCGCCGCCGCGCCGCCGCCAGCAGCGCCAAAGTCAGCGTGGTCTTGCCACTGCCCGAACGCGGCGCACCGATGATGAACCCCCTCACGCTTCCCCCCGCCGGTAACAATTCGTATACCAACCCACATGGAAGCCGAACCCTCGCTGCGCTGCGGCTGGACGACCGGTGCTTGCGCGACGGCGGCGGCCAAGGCTGCCTACGCCGCAATCCTCACCGGCCACTTCCCGGACCCGGTTGAAATCACCCTCCCCGGCGGGAAAATCGCTGCCTTCGCCCTCGCCGAATGGACTCACACCGCCACCACAGCCACCGTTGCGGTGGTGAAGGATGCGGGGGACGACCCGGATGTCACCCATGGCGCGCTGATCCGGGTCACCATCACCTTGGCACCCCCCGGCACTGGTATAACGTTCCGCGCCGGCCCCGGCGTCGGCACGGTTACCCGCCCCGGCCTCGCCATCCCGCCCGGCGAGCCCGCCATCAACCCCGTGCCGCGCCAGATGATCACCGCCGCCATCATGGAACTCGCCAACCCTTGCGACGTCACGGTGGAAATCTCCATACCCGGCGGCGAGGTCCTGGCCACGCGCACGCTGAACGGCCGTCTTGGCATCGTGGGCGGGCTCTCCATCCTTGGCACCACCGGAATCGTCATCCCCTATTCCTGCTCCGCCTGGATACATTCCATCCACCGCGGCATCGATGTCGCGCGTGCTTCCGGCCTCACCCATGTCGCTGGCAGCACCGGGAATACTTCCGAGCAGGCCGTCCGCGCTTTGCACCACCTGCCCGAGACAGCTTTGCTCGACATGGGTGATTTCGTCGGTGGCACGCTCAAATATCTCAAATCCCACCCCATCCCTCGCGTCACCATCGCCGGCGGGGTGGCGAAAATGACCAAGCTCGCGCAAGGCCGGCTGGATCTGCACTCCAAACGCGGCGAGGTGGATTTTCCAGCCCTCGCCATTATGGCTGAAACCGCCGGGTGCCACCCGGACATCGCCGCAAAAATCCGCCACGCCAACACCGCCGCCGAGGCTTTCGAGCTGGCCGCCGCACACGGCACCGCGCTGGGCGACGCCATTGCCGCGCAAGCCTGGGAAGTAGCCGCGGCCGTGCTGGAAGATACCGGCATGGAACTCGAAATCCTGCTGTTCGATCGCAAGGGGCAATTGCAGGGAAGCTCTGGTTTTGCTCCCGCTCATACGCGGAACCGCCGCGTGTAATCCGGATCGTACAAAGCACTCTCCCGGAAATCTTCCGGCGCCAACGCCCGCCCGACCAGTATCAGCGCTGTCCGTTCAACGCCCGCCACCACGCCGCAGATATCGTCCAAAGTGCCCCTAAAAACCTGCTCGTCCGGCCAGCTCACCCGCACCATCACCGCCACCGGGCAATCCGCGCCATAAAATGGTTTTAGCGTGGCCACGATCTCGTCCAGCCGGTGGATCGCCAGATGGATCGCCAGCGTCGCCCCCGTCACGGCAAAAGCTGCCAGCGTTTCGCTAGGCGGCATAGCGGAAGCGCGGCCCGAAAGCCTGGTCAGCACCACGCTCTGCGCCAGCGCCGGCACGGTCAGCTCCCGCCCCAGAGCCGCAGCAGCGGCGGCAAACGCAGGCACGCCAGGGGTAAGCGTATAAGCAATGCCCAGCCGTTGCAGCCGCCGCATTTGCTCGGCCACGGCGCTATAAATGGATAAATCCCCCGAATGCAGCCGCGCCACATCTTGGCCCTCAGCCTCGGCGCGCACGTACTCCGCCTCGATCTGGTCAAGGTCCAGCGATGCCGTATCCACCAGCCGCGCGCCCTCCGGGCAATGCGCCAGCAATTCCGGCGGTACGATGGAGCCGGCATAAAGGCAGACCGGGCAGCTCCGCAGCAGGTTCCGGCCACGTAACGTGATCAGATCCGCCGCCCCCGGCCCCGCGCCGATGAAATGCACTGTCATTCAAACCCCTCCGCCAGCGCACAAGTCGCGCGACCCTTCGATATCCGCGCGACAAGCAACCGGCTGTTCGGCCCCGCCCCTGCCAGCGCACAAGCCTCCGCCACGCTGGCCAGCCCCACCGCTGCCTCGGCCCGGTCCGAAAAATTGGCACAGCGCGGCTGCACCTCCTCAAGTGCGGCACGGGTAATCAGCACCAACGGCAGTGCCAATGCCTTCGCCGCCGCATGCAATGCCGCGCTGTCCTTAAAATCCGGCGCCGCCAACACCTGTGCCGCCACACCCGCCGCTTGCACCACCGCCACAATATCTTCCGCCAGCGCCCCAGTGGAAAATCCCACCCCCGCGACGATCATGCTTTCACCGCCGCCCATTGCGTCACAGTCATGCCGGGCCGGAACCCATGCAGCGTGCCGATATTATCCAGCCGCTCAACCGAAAGCCGCGTCAGCGTGCCGCCATATTTCTGCACCGCCGCAAACAGCGCAGCCTCGGTCTCGATCACCACCGCATTGGCAAGCAGCCTGCCGCCCGGCCGCAGCGCATGCCAGCACGTCTCGATCATCCCCGGCAGGTGCGCACCTCCGCCCAAAAACACCGCATCGGGCGGCGGTAAATCCGCCAGCACCTCCGGCGCACGTCCTTCCACCACCCGCAGCCCCGGCACGCCGAGCATCACCGCATTGCGGGCAATCCGTGCCGCCCGCGCGGGGTCGGATTCCACGCCATAGGCCATGTTCTCAGGGTGGCGCAGCATCCATTCAATCGCAATCGAACCCGATCCGCAGCCGACATCCCATAGTATTTCGCCCGCCCGTGGCGCCAGCGCCGAGAGCGTCACGGCACGGATTTCCCGCTTGGTGATCTGCCCGTCATGCTCGAACATGTCATCCGGCAGCCCGGTGCTGAGCGGGATCACCTGCGCATCCGGCCCCGCCACCACCTCTATCGCCACCAGGTTGAGCGGATGGCACTCTGCAAGGTCAAACCCCGCCGCCAATGCCGTGCGCACTCTCTCCCGTGGCCCGCCAAGCGCCTCCAGCACATGCAGACGCGAAGCCCCGAACCCGCGCTCACATAAATACCCGGCAACGGCCGCCGGCGTCGTGGCATCTGCCGAAAACGCCAAAACATTGCGCCCAGGCTGCAGCAGCGGGGCCAAAGCCGCGAGCGGCCGCCCGCAGAGGGAAATATTCGCCGTCCGCCGCATGGACCAACCGAGCCGGGACAACGCCAGCGACACCGATGAGGCCGCCGGGATCGACAAAAATTCGCCCAATGGCACGGCCGCCGCCAACATCACCCCCACGCCGTCAAAAAAAGGATCGCCAGACGCCAGCACTACTACCGGCGCCGGACGCCGCGCGAGAATTGCCGCCACGCCGCCGGCCATCGGGCTCGGCCAAGCCATGCGCTCGCCTTGGATGAGCCGGTCCGCCAGTGCCAGATGCCGCGCCCCACCCACCACCAGGCGCGCCTGCCCCAACAGCAACCGCGCCGGAGAACTCAGCCCATCGGGGCCATCTTCGCCAATGCCCAAAATGGTCAGCCATGGCGGCGCGGCCGGGAGGTCGGTATTGCTAGGCAATGCCACCGTTAAAAATCCTCATCCTGGGCGGCACCGGCGAAGCCTCCGCTTTGGCCGGGCTGCTGGCGGGCAATTCGCGTTTCAGTCCGATGCTCTCGCTGGCCGGCGTTACCGCTTCGCCGCGCCTGCCGGACATTCCCTGGCGCAGCGGCGGTTTCGGCGGGGTCGCGGGCCTCACCAGCTATATCGAAGAGCAGAACATCCAGGCGCTGATTATCGCCACCCACCCCTTCGCCGTGCAGATGCGCGCCAATGCCACCGCCGCCGGACGTGCCACGCAAATCCCGCTGCTTTTTATCGAGCGCCCCGCCTGGCAGGCCAAACAAGGCGACAACTGGCGCGAGGTGGCCGGCATGACCAAGGCCGCCGCCGCTCTGGGCAACAGCCCGCGCCGTGTCCTGCTGACAATCGGCCGAAAAGACCTCGCCCCCTTCGCCGCCACGCCATGGCACGATTACCTCATCCGCAGCGTCGATGCTCCGCCACCCGAAACCCTGCCGCCGCGCGCAAAAATCGTCACCGCGCGCGGGCCGTTCACGCAAATCGAGGACCAGCAGTTGCTTGCCGAACATCGCATCGAGGTGATCGTTACGAAAAATTCGGGCGGTACCGCCACTGAATCGAAACTGCACGCCGCGCGGGCGCTGGGTTTGCCGGTCATCATGGTTGCACGGCCGGAATGGCCGGATGTCACCGGCCTCAACGCCGTAAAAACCGGGGATGCGCCGGGCGCGCTCGCGTGGCTCGAAACTCTGCATCACGCTACGCTCCGGGGCGCATAAACCCAGGGCTCCCGCCCAGGCCGCTCGACGAGCTTGGTTTCCGCCGTACCTACCAGCACCAGCGTACGCATATCGGCGCGCGAAGATTCCGCCTCCGCCAGCGTCGTAATATAAACCCGCTCATCCGCCCGGCTTACTGCGGTAGCAAACACCACCGGCGTCGCCGGCGGCAGAATTTCACGCAGCACTTCAAAAGCCGCATTCAGCTGCCAGGGCCGCGCCCCGGAGTGTGGATTGTACAATGCCATCGCGAACCCAGCCTCAGCCGCTACCCGCAATCTTTGCAGCACCAACGCCCAGGGTTTCAAATTGTCGGAGAGCGAGATGGCGCAAAAATCATGCCCCAAAAACGCCCCCACCCGGGCCGCCGCCGCGAACATGGCGGAAACCCCGGCAACCACCTCAACCTCCAGCCCCCGCCATGCCGGTTCGCCTTTATCAATCGCCTCAAACACAGCACTCGCCATGCCGAACACACCCGCATCGCCGGCGGAAAGTACGGCGACCACACGCCCCGCCGCTGCCATCTCCAGCGCATGCCGGGCCCGGTCCAGCTCCTCGCGATTATCGGATATGTGCCGTATCTGCCCTACCCGCTCCGGCGCGCGCACCACATAAGGCCCGTAGCCCACCAGATCAGTTGCCTGTGCCAGCGCGTTTGCGGCTTGCGGTGTCAGCATCGCCGCATCCCCTGGCCCAAGACCAATGATGAATAATTTCCCGCTCATCGCGCGCGTTGCCGCCCCGGCACCAGCACCATCGAGAAATACGGCGCCGGGCCGTCCCCGCGATCGGCCAGTTTTATCACCAGCTCATCCGCCATCGTCCCGCGCTCGATATAAACTGCCCGCTCGAACAGCCCGGCCGCACGCAGCGCATCGCAGATTTTCGGCAAGTTGCGCCCAACCTTCATCAACACCGCCGCATCGCAAAGTTTTAAGCGGGCAGTCAATGTTTCTTCATCCAGCGTGCCGGGCAGCACGGCCAGCACATCATCGCCATGCACCATCGGCACACCAGCGCGGCTCCAGCATCCGCTCATACCACTCACGCCCGGAACAATTTCCGCGCCCTCCAGCCGGTCGAACAAATACATCGCCGAGCCGTAGAGAAACGGGTCCCCTTCGCACAGCAGCGCAACATCCCGGCCTTCCTGCAAATGCTCCCGTAGCTTATCCGCACAGGCCTCATAAAACACGCCCATCTCCGCCAGGTAACGCGGACTCGCCACATCAACCTCGGTGGTAAAAGGATATTCCAGGCGCAGCTCCTCGGCATCCTTGCGCAACTGCCCATCCACGATGGTGCGCGCATGGCCTACACGCCCTCGTTTCGCGAAAAACGCCACAACCGGCACCTGGCCCAAGATGCGCGCGGCTTTGAGCGTCATCAATTCAGGGTCACCAGGCCCTAGCCCCAGAATATAAAACCGCCCCTCCGGCATTATTCCGCCTCGCTCGCCAGCGCATTTACGGCCGCTGCCGCCATCGCACTCCCGCCGCGCCGGCCTTGCACGATCACGAACGGCACACGGCTGTCAGCCGCGAGCGCCACCTTAGACTCCGCCGCCCCCACAAACCCCACCGGAATACCGATGATCGCCGCCGGCGGGGCTGCACCCGCATCCAGCAATTCCAGCAGATGAAACAACGCCGTCGGCGCATTGCCGATGGCAACCACCGCACCCGCCATCCGTTCGCCCCATAAATCGAGCGCCGCCGCCGAGCGGGTGTTGCCGATCCGCGCCGCAAGCGCCTGGGTTTCCGCCGCGCGCAAAGTGCAGATCACCTCGTTCTTCGCCGGCAGCCGCGCGCGCGTTATGCCATGCGCCACCATCTCGGAGTCACACAGCACCGGCGCGCCTGCCAGCAGCGCCGCCCTGGCCGCTTCCACAAACCCGCCGCCAAACCGCACATCACCTGGCAGATCGACCACACCACAGGCATGGATCATCCGCACCACGACGCGCGCCTCCTCCGCCGAGAACCCTCTCAGATCAGCCTCGCGCCGGATCGTCGCAAAAGACTCCGCATAAATCGCCGCACCGTCGCGGATATAGTTTCTCATGTGTTCTCACTCGCGCGCTCACTCATTGGCACAGCCGCCTCTCTCGCATCCATTGCACCGTTTCGTCCAATGAGAGCCCGGCAACTGCCGGCACGTCCCGCGCCCGTCCGTTCAGCACCACGTTGTAGGTCTTCCCCTCCGCCACCAACGTAACCGCCGCCCCGCCGGGCACCGCACAGCCTTTGGAGCAAGCCGAAACATGCAGCACCCCGGTCCCCGCCCAATGCGGCACCAGCCGGGTTGCGACAGCCCGCGCATCCACCAGCCCCTGCGGACAGGCGGGCAGGCCAGCACAGGCAACAATCCGCAATCGCACATCGTCCGGCGCAATGATGAAACCGGCGGCTTCAGCCTCTATGGCGATTGCATCGGTATTATCGCCGGTTCCCATTACCACAAGACTGCGCGCACTAGTCGTCCGCAGCCAGCCGTCCCCAAATCGCTCCGCCAACCCGGCCCCGTCGCGCAGTATCGCCGCATCCAGCTGACCAAATCCCACGCCGAGCCCAAAACCGCCGGCCATCGGCCCAACCTGCGGCACGGCATCCGGCAGCTGAACCACCTGCATCGGCAGCCCCGCCTCGGTAAACACCGCCTCCGCGCCAACGGCCGCAACCAAGGTCGCCATACGTGTCACATCCGTTCCGGCCAGATGCAAAAAAGCCCGGGTCAGCGCCTGCACGGCCGTGACCGGCTCCACCGCCGTGGCATACCCTCCCGGCAGCACCACACCACCCGGGAGCACATTGATATCCGCCCCCATCCCGCCCACGGCAAAACCAAATTTTCCCGGCAGGGCGACCAGGCTCTCATCGGCCTTCACCCAAGCCTCAAGCGCCCGCGCAATCCGCAGCATCTCGGGCTCAACCGGGACATGGAGCAAAATATTGCGCCGCCGCTCGACCGCCGAATCGGCACTGGCCAGCCCCGCCGCCAACATCGCTTTGGCAAATGCCGGCACGGTCTCACCCGAGAGCCCGCGTACCTGAAAATTCCCCCGGTTTGTGATCTCCACCCGCCCGGACCCACAACTCTCCACCGCATCGGCCAGCATCCGCAGCTGCGCAGCACTCACCCCCGCCACTTCTGGTTTTACGCGCACCAAAACCCCATCGCCCGCTGCCATCGGCGTGTATAAATCGGGGCACCAGCCGCGGGTCTTCATGCCAGCGCCGCACTGTTGCGCCGGCTGTGCCAAAGCCCCCGCGCCACGGCGTTGCGAAACCGCTCCTGCATCGCCGCGTGCGCCGCCGGGTTGGCGTGACGTAAAAACTCATCCACCGCCGCATTGCCCAAAGTCGCTTCAAACATCAGCTCGAACTGCGCATCAAACCGCCCCGGCACGGTCGCCGCAAACGCATACAACCCGTCCAGTGCCCGGCTGATCTCGCCCGCCCCGCGATAATCATGCCGCATCATCCCCGCGATCCATTCCGGATTGGCAGCCCGCCCCCTGACCACCCGCACAATCTCTTCACGCAAGGCCCGCACGCGCGGCGCATCCGGAATGGCATTATCCACATGGTACAGCGCAGGCGATGCCCCCAGAGCCGCCGCAGCAGCAGCGAACCCACCCTCGAAGGCCGCGAAATCCAACCCATCCAGAATATCCACCTCGGCATGATCCTGCTGATGCACGAACGCATCAGCCCCCGCGACCAGAGCCGCAAAGCCAGGCGCGTCCGCCACACCCTCCAAACCCTGCCCATAGGCAAAGGAGGATGCCGCCAAATAGGCCTCACCCAGCGCGGTTTTATCCTCGAACGCCTCGGCATGGATCAGCCCGGTCACCCCCGCGCCGTAAGCCCCAGGTGCCGCGCCAAAAATCCGCGCCGTGGCCTGCCGCAATTCCGCCCCTACCAGCCCCGCCGCCGCCTGCGCCAGCCGGTTCCACTCCCCCGGCTCATCGCGCGCGGCAATGCTTTGCACCGCCAGGTCGAACATCGTCATCTGTGTCTCGAACGCATCGCGGAACAGGCCGGAAATCCGCAAGGTCACATCCACGCGCGGCCGGTCGAGCACCGCCAGCGGCACAATTTCCACCCCGCTGATCCGGCTCGACCCCTCATCCCAGACCGGCTCTGCTCCCATCAGCACAAAGGCGAGCGCCAAATCCTCGCCGCCGGTGCGCAGTGCCGCACTGCCCCAAAGGTCGATCACCAGGCTGCGCGGCCAGTCCCCTTGCTCCTGCAGATGCCGGCGCAAAATCGCCTCGGCGGATTTGCGCCCCAGCACCATGGCAGCGCGCGTCGGCGTGGTGCGCGGGTCCAGGCTGAACAGATTGCGCCCGGTCGGCAGCACATCCACCCGCCCGCGCGTCGGCGCGCCCGCCGGGCCGGGTGCTACGAAGCGCCCATCCAGTGCGGCCAGAAATCCGTTGGCTTCGCTTTGCGCACAGGCGTCCAGCGCCGTGGCGACTGCCGTTGGATCTGCGCCAGGAGAAGCATCAGCCATTGCTGCCAGAAGAGATGAACGCCGTTCAAATATGGGGGATTGGCCAAACACATGCAGCCCATCGCGGATTTGCAGCTCTTTCACATCGCAGAGATACGCATCCAGCCGCGCCAGCGCGTCATCCGCCGGCATGCCGCGCGCGCAGCCGCTCTCTTCCAACAGCCCCGCCGCCGCCGCACGGCTTAGAATTTCTACGCGCAGCATTTCGGTGCGCCGCCGGTCCAGACCATCCGCCGCCGCATAATCATCGATCAGCCGCTCAAGCGCTGCCGCCTCACCATGCACGCCCGCCGATTTCAGCGGCGGCGTCAGATGCCCGAGCACCACCGCCCCCAGACGCCGCCGCGCCACCGCTGCTTCGCCTGGGTTGTTCACAATAAACGGGTAGATCACCGGCAAACCACCACAGAGTGCCGCCGGAAAGCAATTCTCCGGGTCCGGTGCCAGCGCCTTGCCCGGCAGCCATTCCAGCGTGCCATGCGTCCCTAAATGCACCAACGCATGAATTTGCACCTCCAGCCGCAGCCACAGATAGAACGCGACATAAAGATGGCGCGGCGGCAGATCCGGATCGTGATAGGAGGCTTTTTTCTCCTGCGCGGCACCACGATCCGGCTGCACCGCCACGATCAGTTTTCCCCGCCGCAAATATGGCAGCACGAACGCGCCATTTGCCAAAGCGGGGTCCTCGGCAGGCTCGCCCCAGGCCGCCCGCACCCGCGCCTGCACATTCCCGGGCAGCGTGGCAAAAAGCCTTTCGTAATCCGCCAGGGTCAAAAACGCCTGCGGAGCAATTTCGCGCAAGGCGGCGACATTCCCCGCCGGCACATCATAGAAATTCGCGCGTAAAAGCCCCGCCATATTGTCGAGGCTTTTAAAGCTATCCAGCCCGACGGCATGGCCGATCTGCCCCTGCGCCCCCGCCGCCCCCGGATAATCCGACAGCACAATCGCGACCCGCCTCTGCCCCGCTGGTGTCTGCGCCAGCCGCACCCACCCCGCCGCCCGGTCTGCTACCAACGCCACCTGGGCTGGGACAGGAATATGCAATGTCTGGGCAAACTCCAGCCCCTGCACCTGCATGCCCGGCGTCTTGAACGAAATCGCACTGGTCGAGAGCCGCCCGTCGCATTCCGGCAGCACAATCTGCATCGCCATATCCGCCGGCGAGAGCCCGCGCGTGGAATTGCGCCAGCCCTCTTCCGTCGAACCCGCCAGAATCACCTGCAGCACCGGGCACCCGGCTTTATCCAGCGGCGAACCATGCGGCCCGCGCGCGGCAAACGCCGTCGCATTCAGCACCACCGCCGGACGCCATTTGCCCAACACCGCCGCCACAAACACGCCGGTCTCGGGCGCCTTAAGACTGTCCACATAAATCGCCCGGCAGCGCATGCCGCGCATCACCAGCGCTTCGGCCAGCGCCTCCAGCGGCGCGATATCGCCCGAGAGCAGATGCGAGCGGTAAAAGACCATCGCTGCCAAAGGCGCATCCGGCGCGCCCTCTGCTGCCAGCGTATGCTCCCCAAAACGTGGCACGGGCGCAGGCATCTGCGCAGGCATCTGCGCGGGCGGCGCGCATAGCCCAGCCAACGAGCCCGCCAGCAACAACCCATTCGCCCAGTTTTCCGGGCCTCCCTCGCGAAAATACCCGTCAAAAGCCAACCGAACCTGCGGCGATACGGTGGAAAAATCCTGCAACCGCGCATCATCCACGCCATCGCCGGAAATCATCGCCAGCGGCTTACCCTCCGCCCTGCACAAAGCCAGCAGTTCCTCGCAGCCATAGCGCCAGTAATCCACCCCGCCCAACAGCCGCGCCACCACGCACTTGGCGCGGCTCAACACCTGCTCGGCATATAAATCCACCGAGAGCGGATGGCGCAACTGCCCAAGATTGGCCAGCCGCAGCCCCGGCCGTTCATCCCCCATCCGCCCCCAGGCCATGGCAGCAGCACCCAGATCGGCATCGGAGAACGACAACAGCACCACATCCGCCGGGCTCTGCCCCAGATCGACCGCTGCCGCGGCCTCATCCAGATGACGCTGTTCCCGGAACAATATGTGCATCGCGCCGCTATCCCGCGATCTTCGTTTCGATCTCGGCCGAGATCATGGTTTCAATTCCAGCACGGTCCATCCCGCTCCGGCCGATCACCACCAGATGCCCTTCGCGCGCCTCATCCGCCCGCCAGGCGCGGGTAAAATTCTGCCGGAAGCGCGAACCCACGCCCTGCACCTCCAATCGCAACGGTTTTCCCTGCACGGCGAGAAAACCCTTCACCCGCAGCACATCATGCGCCGCCACCGCTGCCCCAAGCCGCGCCAGCAACAAATCCGGCGCCGTCAATTCGGGCACACTCACAACGAAACTCGTAAAATCATCATGCTCATGCGCACCATCCTCGGCATCATGATGCGACGGCCTCGCCGCGAGATCATTTTCTGCTCCCACCGCCAGCCCGAGCAGCACATCCAGGTCCAGCCGCCCATCCGTCGCCGCAACCATTTTTGTCGCGCGCGGCAAGGTTTCCTCGATCATCGCCCGCACCCTCGCCAACGCATCCGCATCCAGCAGGTCGGCCTTGTTCAAAATCACCAGATCGGCCGCGCGGATCTGGTCCTCATATACCTCCGCCAACGGGTTATCATGGTCGAGCGACGGGTCCGCCGCCCGCTGGCGCGCAACCTCCGCCGGATCATCGGCAAACCGCCCCGCCGCCACCGCCGGCCCATCCACCACCGCGATTACCCCATCCACCGTGAGCCGCGAGCGGATGCTGGGCCAGCCGAACGCCTTGATCAAAGGCTTGGGCAGAGCAAGGCCGGATGTCTCGATCAAAATATACTCCGGCGGGTTCGGGCGATCCATCAGCGCCTCGATCGTCGGCACAAAATCATCCGCCACGGTGCAGCACAAACAGCCATTCGCGAGTTCCACGATATCCGTCTCCGGGCACGCCGCCAGCCCGCAAGTCTGCAATATCTCGCCATCCACCCCACGCGCGCCGAATTCATTCACGATCACGGCCAAGCGGCGCCCACCGGCGTTTTCCAGAATATGCCGCACCAGCGTGGTTTTGCCGGCACCCAGAAAGCCGGTGATGATCGTGGTCGGGATTTTCGCCGCTTGCAGTTGAGCGTGATTATTCATGGGAAGTCCTTTGTGGGTTCGAGCCCATAAGCCGGAAAGCGGCTCAAAATGGCATTGGCGAGCGAAGGGGCGCGACGCGAGGGCATCACGGCGCCAGTGGCGGACGCGGCGTAGATGCGCGCGTAGTCGAGAATATCCGGGGCGATATCGGCACTCAGCCCGCCCAGCAGATAGCCGAAATTCTTGCCGGGCATAAAAATCGCCGCCGTGCAGCCATGCTCGCAGGCGGCGAGGCAGGATACCGGGCGCAATTCCACCTCGTCCCGCAGCAACGCACCCAGCACGTCATACAGCTCCTGCCCAGGGCGCGGCTCGGATTCGGTCCCGGCTTTGCAGGTTACACAAACATGCAGCACGGCTGAAACAGGCTTCGACACACTCTCCCCAATGCACGCATAGCGTACCAGGCCGGGGCGCGGACCTGCCAAAACAATATGCCGAACCGTGGCACATAAAACTCGCCCGGGCGCCCCGCCTGGCCAGTGTTAGTCTTGATGGCAGGTCTCCTGGCTCGCGGATCGAACGCTCCCGTCAGCCTTCCCGGACCAAAATCCAGTGACCGATAGACGAGAGCTTTCCGCTTACAGTTGCGGGGGCAGCTGCGGTATTGAGACTGGCATGAAGCCCGGCTCGCACCGCATTCCCTATTCACCTTCTCAAATGAAGGACCATCCATTTCAGGGTATCGGCCACCCTTACCCCTGTCAACGCGTGCCGAGGGAGCGCAGCGTCCAACGGCCCGCCCGGCCCTGCAGCCGGACAAAACAGAGCGGTTCGACGTCGATGCGCCAGAATGAAGCCGGCGGTGCATCCAGTGCGATAACAACGGCAGCGCGGATGACGGCAGGATGCGTGACGGTAAATATGCGGCCCTCGGCGCCTTTCATCATCTCAAGCCAACCGGCCACCCGGTGGATCAACGCAACAATCGTCTCCCCGCCATGCGGGCAAGCCGCCGCATCGCTCATCCAGCTGGCAAGACCGGCGGGATCGCTGGCCTCGACATCGGCAAGTGATCTGCCGCCCCAGGCCCCCACATCGATATCCGCCAACGCCGCTTCAGTTTCTACCGCCAGGCCAAGTGCCATGGCTGTTTCCAGAGCACGCCGCGCCGGGCTGGACCACGCCGCATCGACCCGCCGCAACAACGGCGCCAGTGCCGCGGCCTTCGCAAGAGCTTGCGGCTCCAGCGGCTCATCGCCCGGAAAAGCCGCCTCTCGCATGGCGCGAGTCGCACCGTGGCAGATCAAGGTCAGGCGCGCTGTCAGCAACGTCATTTCACGAATCCCGCTTCATTCACGTTTTCATTGACCGGTAAAAATCCAAAGCGTACACCGTTTTAGCCATGGATCGGGAAGCCGGTGCAAATCCGGCGCGGTCGCGCCACTGTAATCGGTTACTTATCAAAACCCTGATGAGGAAGCCGGAAGTCAGACCCTCCCGTGGTGTTTTCTTCTTCCACCAGGACGCTTGATCCCAGGAGTTACTTATATGTCTGACATTTCCATCGATACCGGTACCGTCTCGCAACCCATCCCCGTAGGCGAGATCATCCCCTGGCTGATTTTCGGCGCCCTCATGCTCCTGGCGATCTATTTCGTCGGCGCGGAGGAAGGTGCCACATCGATCATCCCCGGCATGTATGTACACGAATGGGTGCATGACAGCCGCCATCTGCTTGGTTTCCCCTGTCACTAATAGGGGCCGAAAATCATGGTCAGAACCCTCCTCATCCGTGGGATGCTGTGCGGCTTGCTCGCGGGGCTTCTCGTTTTCAGTTTCGCCAAAATTTACGGTGAACCACAGGTCGATCGCGCCATCGCGTTCGAATCCGCAATGGACAAAGCCAAGGTCCAGGCCGATGCGACGAAAGGCATCCACGACGTCGTGGAACCTGTGCTCGTCAGCCGGCAGGTGCAGGCGAGCTTCGGCCTGCTGACAGGCGTGATGGTGTACAGCACCGCCTTCGGCGGGCTGTTCGCGCTGGTTTTCGCCTATGTTAATGGGCGCGCCGGCCGTCTCAGCCCGCGCACGACTTCGGCCTTACTGGCGCTGGGCGGCATCATCTGCATGTATATCGTGCCCAATCTGAAATACCCGGCAAATCCACCCTCGGTCGGGCATCCGGATACGATCGGCATTCGCACGGAATTGTATTTTTCCATGATGGTGCTGTCGATCGCCGCTATGGTTTTGGCGGTGATGGTACGCAAGCATCTCGCCTCCAAACACGGCGAATGGGCTGCGTCCCTCTGGTCGGCCGGCGGCTACATCGTCGCGGTGGCATTGGTGGCGGCGTTCCTGCCGCCGATCAACGAAGTCCCCGCCGGCTTCCCCGCCGTGGTGTTGTGGCATTTCCGGATCGATTCGCTGGGCATGCAGGCCATCATGTGGGCAACACTCGGCCTGGGGTTTGGCGCCCTCACCGAGCGCGCCGCCAAAGCCCAATGGGGGCGGCGCGGCAGTGTAAATCACGGCTGGACATAACCAATAAAAAAGGCCCCGGCATTTGCCGGGGCCTTTTTTACGCGGCCGGCCGCAGCAGGAAGGCCAACGCCTCGTCGCAGGATTGCTCCACCTTGAACGAGAGCAACACATCCGCACGGGTGTGCCCAAGATTGATTGCGGCAATGGTTTTACCCGCGCGCGCGGCCGCCTGGACGAAGCGAAAACCGGACCAGACCATGAGGGAAGACCCCACGATCAGCATGGCATCGGCCTGAGCGAGATGTCCCACGCCGGCCTCAACCCGCTCGCGCGGCACGTTCTCACCATAAAACACGACATCCGGCTTGAGCACCCCACCGCAGTCCCGGCAAACCGGGATTACGAAGGACGAAAAATCGGCGGCTTCAATATCGGCATCGCCATCCGGTGCGAAGCCCGCTTCCACCCCGGCCCAAGCCGGATTAAGCCGAACCAGCTCCTCCTGAAACGCGGCCCGGGAAATGCGCTGCTCGCACCCCATGCAGCGGACCAGATCGAGCCGCCCATGCAGATCCACCACACGGGTGCTGCCAGCCGCCTGATGCAGCCGATCGACATTCTGGGTCAGCAGCAGCTCGCATTTGCCCATCTCCTCCAGCCGTGCAAGCGCGTAATGCGCGCCGTTGGGCTGGGTCCTCTCAAAGCGCGGCCAGCCAGTCATACTGCGCGCCCAGTAACGCTGCCGCGCCGCCGCATCGCCCATGAAGACCTGATAGGTCATCGGCTGCGCGCGCTTCCAATTACCCCCGGCATCACGATAATCAGGCAGACCAGAGTTTGTGCTGCACCCCGCGCCGGTCAGGATAAAGAGACGCCTATAGCGATCGATAAACTCATGGAGTCCGGTGAGTGGCGTCATGCCGCCAGCCTAGCGCCTCCAGCCGCCCGCTTCCAGAACCGTCATCCACCTTCGTCAGTTCAGGGCCAGCACCGCTTGCCGCAGCAATGTCTCCAACCGGCTGGTGGCGGGCGATGGTACGGGTGCATCATAGATTGCATAGCCGGCACGGGAGAGTGACGGCAGCGCGTCGGCCGGGAGCAAGGGGGCGACCTCGGCGAACAGCGGGCCGCGGCAGGTGATGGCAAGCCCCGCCTGTACCGCGGCACGGATGCCCGACAGGCTGGCGGTTTCCACCAGCACGCGGAAGCGCCGCCCGGAGGCCTCCAGCCGGGCCAGAGCGGCGGCACGGAACAGGCAGGGCGGCTCCAGCAGGGCCAGCGGCAGCACGTCGCGCTCCAGCAGATGCATATGGCCGAACCATCCCATCGGCACGGTTTTCAGCAGTTTCGGGTCATCCTCGGGGCGTACGCAGAGTACGAGATCCAGCTGGCCGTTGGAGAGCAGGTCAAGCAGCTCCTGGCTGCCGCCGACCCGCACCTGGGTCTGGATTTCAGGGTAGGAGGTGATGAACTCATTCAGCACGCCGGGGAGGAAAATCTCGGCGAAATCCTGGTTCATGCCAAGGCGCACGGAGCCGGAAAGCGCCTGGCCCTGTAGAGCGGCAAGCACCTGATCGTTGAGGCTCAGAATATCGCGCGCGGTACGCAGCAGCCGCTCTCCCGCCGGGGTAAGCCGCAGCCGGCGCCCCTGGCGGTTGAACAATGGCTGGCGCACAAGATCTTCCAACCGGCGCATCTGCAGCGAGAGCGCGGATTGCGTGAGGAACACGCGCTCGGTGGCCTGCAGCATTGAACCGGTGTCAATAATGGCGACGAAGCTACGCAGCAGCTCCATGGGAATATTCACCGCCATGGGACGGTACTAAGAAGATGGTGCATGATCTACCGTTAAGAGTAGGGACCATATATCTACCCAATAAGTAGTATTATGCAAGCCCGCCCCTGAGCGAATCTGCCGCCTTCAGCTTAGCGCCGGTTCCAATGCTGCCAGAATATCCCCCGCCTCCGTGCGCACCAGCCAATCCGGGCTCACATCGGCATAGCGGATAACCCCATCCTGCCCGATCACAATTACCGCCGGCATCGGCAGCTCCCACGTGCCGGTACCCGTGGTCTCGCCCATATTCGAGCCCTTGGCTTCGGCATTTGCCCTGGCCTCCTCGGTCGGTGAAAACACGATACCGAAATGTTTTCCCAGACGATTGTCCGTGTCCGAAGCAATATGGAAAGAAAGATTATGCCGGGTCTTAATTTCTCCAAGCTTCTCCGGCACCTGCGGGCTCAAGGCCAGCAAAGTGGCACCCCGTGCGGCCAGTTCCGGGTAGAGCGCGCGCTCATAATACGGCAGCGCAATATTGCATGCGGGGCAGCCGGCGAAACGGAAAAACACCAGCACCACCGGGCCTTTGACCAATAATTCCGCCAGCACCACGCTGCCGCCATCCACATCCGGCAATGTGAAATCCGGCACTTTATCGCCCGGCTTGGGAAACGCATCGCGGTTTGCATGCGCCACGAGATATTCCCGCTGGCGGATGTTGATATCAAGATCAACGGGATTCATCGTCTGCACGCGATGCTCATGCAAAGCCGTGAATTGTTCATTCAAACTATTTTCAGTCATGCTACCTCTCCATTATCCACCCGCTAGGCCGCGTTTGAAAACCTCGCTCATATACCACATCTGGTTTTTATATTGCGGGTCGGCCGCCCATTCATCCCAGCCACTGTTACGCCGCAACTCGCCCAGCCAGCCGGCCGCGCGCACCACCTCAGGGTCTGGCATATTCTGTTTCTCGTAGTCTGAACCAATGAAAATTGCATCGTCCTGGCAGTACATCTCGCACATATAGCAGGTCTGGCAATCGAGTGGCCGCGCGATCACCGGGGCCGCGCCCGGCACCGCATCGAATACATTGGACGGACATTTAACGACGCATTCATTACATTGCGTGCACAAATCCTCGAACAACAATTCAATCATGCCGCCATCTCCTCGGCCGAGGCAAAGCTGGAGTCGATATTATCCACGCCCCGCAGAATTTGCCGCTTTGCCAGATGTGGCGCGGCACCTGGAAAATCCTCGCGCGTATGAATGCCGCGGCTCTCGCGCCGGTGCAGTGCCGCACTGAGGCACCAGCGCGACGTGGCGGTGAGTGAGGCTGCCTCTCGGGCGCGCAAACCACCTGCAAGATGCGTGCGGATTTCACCCCATTGCGAATCCAACACGTTCAAGGCGCGGCGCAGGTTGGTATCATCGCGGAAGAAGGTGGTGGAGAAATCCGTTGCCTGTTCTCGTACAGTGGCGGCCAATGCGCCGGTGTCCAAATTCCGTGCCGATTGCAACGGCCGCAACCCAGCCTGGCCGGTGCGCTCGATGGCGCCGTACCGCACACCCTGTTTTGCCAGCCGCGCCGCGGCGCGGCCAGACCAGATGCCCGAGGACAAAGCCCAGGCAGAGTTCACGGCACCACCACCGGAAATCGCGCCGGTAACCGCTTCGCGCGATGCGGCATCACCAACAGCAAACAGGCCGGGCGTAGAGGTTTCGCAATCCTCAGACTCCAGCACCAACCCGCCAACACCGCGTATCGTGCCCTCCGAAACCAGAGCGATGGGGAATTTATCAGTGAACGGATCAATGCCCTGGCGGCGGAATACCGGCAGCACATTGGGCGAGATCGTGGGCAGGCGGTCGCGTATGTCCTGCGGCATGCGGGAGAAATCGGCATACACCGGCCCGTTGCGTAAAGCCTCCGCGAGAAAGCGCAGCCTCTGCACATCGCCGGAGGGTTGCACCACCCGGCCGGCGGCATCGTAATATGTGGCGTACACATAGGACATCGCCCGCGTCATGGTCGAGAAAGCCGGTGCTACCGTAAACTGGCTGGAAAATTCCATGCCCGAGAGCGCCACACCGGTTTCCGCCGCGAGCAGATAACCATCGCCAGTATTGGTGCGGCTACCAAGCAGCGCGCCGTTGAAAGCGCAGCCGCCTGTTGCGAGAATCACGGCCGGGGCGCGGATTTCCCATTCCTCCCGTGCCTGCAACCGCTCACCACGCGCCCCGGCAATGGCGCCGCGTTGCAGCAGCAATTCAAGCGCCGGAGAATGGTCGAGAATACGCACACCCAAACTCAATGCATATTGCCGCAAGCCACGCATATATTCCGGTCCACGAACGGAATTATATACGGTAACACCGGTATCATTCACGCAAAACTCATAGAACCGCGCCAAACTGGGGAGGGTTTCCCATGTCTGTTCCAGAATACGATGCATCCAGCTCGCCTCACCCAGACCCAAAGCCTGGCCCTGGCGCTGGGTCACCGCCTGCTCGCGCTGCTTTGGCGCTACCCACCAATGGTTTGGCCCGGCCGTCGCGGTAACACCGCTGGTGCCGACAGCACCTTTATCAACCATGATGACATTGGCCCCGCCAAGCGCCGCTCCAACGGCGGCCCAGGCAGCGGCCATGCCACCGCCGATGATGAGCACATCGGCTTCAGCGGATAACATGGAAATTGCTGACGCCATCATTGGCCAGCTGGGCTACAAGCTGCAGCTCCCAATCGATATAGGCCTGCATGGCGGCCGCCTGATTATCGGTACCCTCGTAGGGCCGCTTATAAACATCCTCCGGCGCGCTGGCCCAGCCGGGTGCAACATCCAATTTGGAGCCGGCCTCCACCCACCCCTTGTTGCCACCCCGTAACCACAACACTTCGCGCTGCGTAGCAGCCGCAATATCGGCAGCATGCGCGGCAGCCAGCTTACCATCGGCGGAAGTAATAACGAGCGGCGCCGTGCCGGGAATATTGGCAAGGTCACCAAGCTGCGAACCGGCCAGAAACCAGGCGCCAGGAATATGCCCCGCGCGATACAGCGGGCTCGGGCCAAGATCAACGATCTCAAAACTTTCACGGTCCACCTGCAACACCGCAGCGCTGATGGCGGGCACCGGTGGCGGGTTGATGAAGACAGGCAAAGGCGGTGTCCTATCATCCGCCGGAATCGCATCCTGCGCCAGTACTGTTGCATCCCAGCCCAATTGCCGCAGCCAGGCGGCGGTACTGCGGGCGCGCACACCGTCATCATCGAACAGCACCAGCCGGCCGCCGCGCACCGCCACCCATTCATCGGTGGCCTGTACCAGCTGCCCGCCGGGCGCGGAGGCAAACCCCTCAGCATGGCCAGAGAGAAACTCTTCCGGCGTGCGTACGTCGAGCAAATAGAGCGTGCGGCTGGCAGCCTCGGCACGCCAGGCAGCGAGGGTGGCCGCATCGATTACCGGCACTCCTGCCCGCGCTGCATAGGCCTGTGCGGCATTGCGCGCGCGCTCATGCCCTGCTGCCGTGGTGGCGGGAAAACGCTCAGTCTTGCCGCGCTCCAGCGCCTGCCCTGCCAGCGTCCAGCCAATGGTGCCATTGCGCAAAGCCAACACACGGTTGGGTAGGCCAAGGTTGACGAGCGTCTGGGTGCCAATGATCGAGCGCGTACGCCCGGCGCAATTAATCACAATGGTCGTATCGGGGTTTGGCGCGATGTCATGCACCCGCAGCGCCAGCTCGCCATTCGGCACGGAGCGCCCGCGCGGAATGCTCATGGTGCGGTATTCTTCGAACCGCCTGCCATCCAACACCACAAGGTCAGGCTCGGTCTCGATGAGATGTTTGATCTCCTCCGCCCCGGCGGACGGGGTATGACGGATCGATTCCACCAGCTCCCCAAAAGCCTTGGAAGGCACGTTAACATCCCGGAACACTTCGCCCAATTCCCGATAAGCCGCCAACCCGCCGTCCAATATCGACACATCGGTGTAACCAAGTGCGGCGATGCGTTCCGCCCCGCGCTGCGTCAGCCCTTCACCATCATCATACACCACGATCGGCGCATTTTTGCGCGGCACCAGTGCGCGGATACGCAGCTCGATCTGTGCCAAGGGCAGCGAGACCGCCCAGAACGGATGAGCCAGCGAATACGGCCCCTCTTCGCGCAGGTCGAACAGCGCCACCTCGGCATTGCTGCGCCATAGAGTGCGTAGAACAGACGGCGTGGTATTTTTAAAACTCATTATGCAGCCCAGAGATTCGGTACATCCGTATTGACATAGCCGGAGACGAAAGGTTTGACCTCGCCCGTTTCAGGTAAAAACACCTCGCGCCGGATGCGGCCAATATTACCACCATAGACATGGATGCTGATCGACACCGCATCATCATAGGCATTGGCAATCTGATGAATATCGCCCAGCCGCGGCGAGACAGCAACAACCCGGCCCGGCGATAGCAATTCCGTGGCGCCAGGCACAAGCCTGCCCTCGCGCTCGGTAAAATCTGCACTCAGCTCACCGCCGCGCAAAATACCGACCAGCCCCCACACACGATGATTATGCACCGGCGTTTTCTGCCCCGGCCCCCACACAAAACTAACGATGGAGAGATTCTGCGCCGGATCGCCATAGAGCAGATATTGCTGATAATATTTCGGATCAGGTTTGGTGTAGGCCTCCGGTAAAAAATCATCGTGTGCGATCAGCGTGGCCAAAGCCGGGGTAATCGCCGCAAGCACGGCAGCCTCATTGCGCCCATGCAACGCCACGGATTGCGCGGCATGGGCGGCAAAAACCCGTAGGCGTTCGATATTTGCCATTACGCGGCAGAGCGCGCAGCAGAGTGCCGCTCACCACGCTGCGCCACCAAGGCGCGCACCCTCGGCAGAATTTCGCGGCCATATTCGAGGGCATCAATAATCGGATCGAAACCGCGGATCAGAAATTTCTGCACGCCAAGATCCCAGTAATCCAGCAGCCCCTCAGCCACCTGGTCCGGCGTACCCACCAGCGAGGTCGAATTGCCCTTGGCCCCGGTCAGTCCGGCAATGCCGGTCCAAAGATATTTGTCGTGGCGGCTCCCCTTGGTGGCAAGATCGATCAATCGCCGCGAGCCCACATTCGGCGGCGCGCCATCGCGAGCAAAACCGGCGGCATCCTGTAATTTTCGTGCCTTTTCCAGAATATATTCCGCCTTCTCCCATGCCAGTTTTTCCGTATCGGCAATAATCGGCCGCAGCGAGAGCGAGAATTCCGGTACCGGCCGCCCATATTTCGTGGTTGCGGCGCGCACTTTGGCAAGCTGGCCACGCACGGAGTCGTAATCCTCGGCCCACAGCGCAAACACATCGGCATGGCGGCCAGCGGTATCAATCGCGGCCTCAGACGCGCCGGCAATGAATATGTCGATGGGCTTGCTCGGCCTCACCTGCGAAAACCCTCGCTCAACCTGATAATATTTGCCGTGATAATCGAAGGGTTTCTCCGCTGTCCATTCTGCCCGCACGATATCGAGAAACTCATTGGTGCGAGCATAGCGCTCATCCTTATCCGCCACGGTATTCCCATCCTGCACCAGCTCGGCATGGTCGCCACCGGTGATGACATTGAGTGAGAACCGGCCGGGATAGAGCGCATCAAGCGTGGCAAATTGCCGCGCCGCTACGGTCGGTGCGGTAAACCCAGGGCGCTGTGCTACAAAAATACCGAGTTTTTCAGTTACCGAAGCCGCATGCTGGCCAATCTGCAAGCAATCCGGCGACCAGGAATGGAATGCAAGCAGCGCACGGTCGAACCCGGCCAGCTCATGCGCCTTCGCAACCGTTTCAATATGGTTCCGGTCAATCACCGGCCCAGAGTGCCGCGTGGTCTCCGAGGCATTGTGATTGCCGATATAGCCGATGAATTCCAAACCCATGATAACACTCCTCACGCGGCATTCGCCGCTTCGCAATATAGACTACCCCAGCCTAGCCGCAGCATAAAATGAGTTTCGCTCACTCTGCCTTAAGCCCGGATCAATCCAGCAGATCCGGCTGCTCGCGAACAATCCGTTCGTAAAGCGTCTGGAAAGCAAAACGTCCGCCATCGGCATGGCGCCGATACTGGCCGGCGGTAAAATCCGCCACTTCGTGCGAGAGCGGTACAGGCGTACCCGCGGCTTGCGCCAGCAACTGCACCCGCGCGGCATCTTCCAGCGCGATGAAATGCCATACCGCAGACTCCACCGAAGCCCCCGCGGTAAGGAAACCATGATTTTCGAGGATGATAAAATCCTTATCACCGGCATCCTGCACAATCTGCTGCGCCTGGGTTTCGTTCAACACCACGCCGGTAAAAGTGGACAAAGCCTGGCGCCGATAAAAGCCAGCGGAATCCTGCGTCAGCGGGTCGAGAAACTTGCGCAAGGTGGAGAATGTCTTGCCATATGGCGAATGCGAATGCGCCACGCCATGCACATCGGGCCGGGCACGATGGATGGCGGAATGGATCTGAAATCCCGCTTGGTTTACCTGCCGGTCGCCAATCACGATATCGCCATCGTGATTGACCAGCAGCAGATCCGACACACGCACATGGCCAAAATATTGGCCAAACGGATTGATCCAGAAATGGTCATGCCACTCCGGATCACGCACGGTAATATGCCCGGCCGGCCCATGGTCGAAACCATACAGCGCAAACAGGCGCAGGCCGGCTGCCAGGCGCTGTTTGCGGAACAGACGAATCTCCTCAAAACTCGGCCCCGGCTCCGGCAACCCCCGCTGCGGCGGCGCGGAATTACGGATGGGCGGTGCGGAACGCAACTGGGTATAAGCAGTATCGGGCATGGTATGCTCCTTTAAGGGCGGGCGGCGGCAAAGGCCGCGCGGCCGGCGGTTAAGAGAATGGTATCGTCCTGCGGCGAGTGTACACGCCCGCACAACGCATCGCGGTAATGCCGCTCCAACGGATTGCCGCGCGCCAGCCCCGGATTGCCGGTGAGAGCCAGCGCCTTCTCCGCCACTTTAATGGCATTGTTGGTGACGGTGTATTTTAGAAAATTACTGTCGATCGCGGTCACCGTTTCGAATGGAGCGTTGCTGATACGATCCAGAAGAACTTGATTAACATGCAACAGCGCGTCGATCTCCCCCAATGCCTCCTGAAAACGTGGCAGAGTAGAGAGCGGCGCACCGAGATTGGCAGGCGCGCGCGTCAACGCAAACTCCACCAGCCAGTCCCGTGCATTACGCGCCACCGCATCATAAAGCGTACCCAGCAACACGGACATCCACGCCAGCAATTCCGGCGCGCGCTCCGCCGCCCAAGCAGCCGGCGGGCGAATATCCACGGCATATTCTTCAGGAATAAACACATCATCGAAAATCACATCATGGCTGCCCGAAGCGCGCAGGCCAAGCTGATCCCATGTTTGCTCAATGTGAATACCAGGCGAATCTGCCGGCACCAGAAACGTACCGACCAGCGGTTCTTCATCATCCGTGCGCCCCCATACGCCCATCCAATACAAAGCCGGACTGCCCGTGGAATAAAGTTTGCGGCCAGAAACGCGAAACCCGCCCTCCACGCGCCGCGCCGTGGTCTTCGGCAGCCCCCCACGCACCGGCGTACCCAGCTCCGGCTCCACCCGCAACGCGTTGGCCAGCGTGCCGTTAGCCGCAATATCCTCCAGCACCATGCGCCGCACATGCGGCTGCCAATGCGGATTCTGCGCCGCCTGCAGCACGAAGAGATAGGTCATGATAAGTACCAGCGCGGTCGAAGGTTCACCGCGCGCCACCGCCGCAATAATTTTACGGGCCTGCGGCAGCGGCAAAGCGGCACCAGCCAAAATGCGTTCAGCCGGCAGACCAACCAGCCGCTCCTCGCGCAAATACGCAAAGTTTTCATGCGGGAAAGCGCCGCTGCGGTCATATTGCGCGGCACTAGCCGCCAAATGCTGGCTGATCTCCGCGAGAGCAGCACCAGCCGATGCTTCGTAAGAATCCATGACCTATCCCGAGTATATCCTATAAATATGATAGTCATATTATATGTCTCGTCAAATATGAACGAACAGAAGCATATATTATTTGTGCCGGAATTTTCTATTTTTAACCCCACAAAAAGAAAATTATTTCGTATTTTTCTTTAAAAACAGATACTTTAGAATTTCTCATGAGTTGATGATAAGATTAAACTTTACACCCCGCGTCTGCCGCATCATTCCCCACTTGTCTTATAGTCAATTAAGGTTATGCCGGATACGGCAAGCCGCAGTAATCAGGGGTTTTTTATGCAGCGTTTGGGTCATACGAAGGCAAAGGGCAGCGCGCGCGGTGCTGGTAGTACAGCAATTCGCGCCGGTTTGCTGGCATCAGCTGCCTTCCTCGCGGTGGGGAATGCCAGCATCGCACGGGCGCAAAATACGCCGCCTCCGGCCGAGCAGCCAGGACTGAAAGACATCATCGTTACCGCAACAAGGCACAGCACAAAGCTGCAAAAAACCCCTGTCGCCGTCACCGTGATCACCCCCCAGCAGATCCAGCAACAAAACTTGACAACCGCACGCGACCTCGCCGGCAAAACGCCAGGTGTGTTGATCACGCGCTCAGGTATTACGCCGTTGACACAGATCTTCTTCATCCGCGGCATCGGCGATGCCGATCCGATTTTCGATCCGAACATCGCGCAATATCTTGACGACGTATATCTGCCGCGCGCCATCAACGGCATGACGGATCTGACCGATTTGGAACGCGTCGAAGTTCTGCGCGGGCCGCAGGGCACGCTGTTCGGCGAGAATGCCGACGCCGGCGCCATCCGCTACATTACCCGCGACCCAACCGACACGCCCGAAGGTAATTTCGATGTCGGCGGCGGCACTTTTGGCGCCGTCAACCTGCATGCCTATGCCGCCGGTCCAATCATACCGGGCAAGGTCGACGCCAGCATCGCTTTCGCTCACGACCAGCACGAGGGTTATAATTACGACCCGACGATCGGTCAGCGCGTGAACAACCAGAACACCAACGGCGCACGCGCTAAAGTACTGGTCAAAATCACCCCCGACCTCACCGATGAGGTGGAGGCCGATGGCGTGCTCGATTATTCCGGTGCCGACTTCTATTCTCCAGTGAAACCGATCATCGGCGGCACATTGGCCCATCCCATTTATGGCCAGACGAATTTGAACGACAGTTACGCCTCGCAAGGTCCGAAAAACGATTCCTGGGTCGGCGGCGTCTCCAACAGGCTCGTCTATACCATCAACCCAAACCTGACATTCAAATCCATCAGCGCCTATCGTGGTTTTTCGCAAAACCCCGTGAACTACAATAACGACGGTCAGCCGCTGGTGGAATATAATGGCACACCCGCATCGCTCGCCGCTCCCTTTCCTGCGCTGGTATCGATTTCGGACAACTACATCGTCTATCGCGAGCAGGAGTTAACACAGGAATTTCAGCTGCTCGGTAATTACGACAAATTCGATTTCGCCACCGGCCTTTATCTGTTGCATGAAAACTTCGCCTCCAACCGCATCGGCTATGTCGTCTCGCCCGCCGGCGGCGGCACACCGGCCTTCCCCGAAGATCAGATCGCCGATACCAAAACCACCGATTACGCCGCCTATGCGCAGGGGGATTATCATTTGACCGATAAGCTCACAGCTACATTAGGCGGGCGTTATACCATCGAGAATCGGGGTTTCCAATTCCAGGGTGTGTATGACAATTTTCAAGGCATCCAGCTCACACCTTCATCAACCAACACAGCCACCGAGAATGCCGCGCTGAAGAATAACTTCTCCTATTCCGGCAATAAAACCTGGTACTCTTTTACGCCGAAATACGGCCTGTCCTACCAGTTCACACCAGGTATTTTCGCTTATGGCAGCATTGCCGAAGGTTTCGATGCCGGCGGCTTCAACAACCGCGCCTCCTCATTGCCAACGGCACTGCCGTATAACCAGGAAAACGTAACAACCTATGAAGCCGGAATCAAAACCGACTGGCTCAACCACCGGCTACGCCTGAACGGCACTTTGTTCTACAACGACTACACCGGCCTGCAGGAAACCGCATCGGTAATCAGCCCTGTCACCGGCGGGCTTGTAACCGTGCGCTCGAATGTGAATTCCGCGCATTCTGACGGGTTCGAGCTCGAATCCGTCGCGCAGCCTGTGGATGGGCTCACGCTAACGGGCAATGCAAGCTATCTCTGGAGCCGTTTCGATAGTTTCCCCAACCCCGGCACCAGCGTGAACACCGGCACAGTGGTGAGTGCCACCGGCAACCAGCTTCCGTTCGCCCCGCGCTGGCAGCTTTACGGCGCCGCCAATTATCAAATTCCGCTTGATATTCCTGGTCAAATCACATTCGGTTCCGATATTTCCTATGAAACCTCCTATTACTCGGATGTCTTTAACTACGGCCAGGGCGAGATCCATCCTCAAGCCTTCGTCGATGCTTTCGCCAGCTATCAGTTGCCCAACAAACATTGGACAGCGATCATCACCGGGCAAAATCTGACCAACCGCGTAAGTTATCAGAGTCTGTCCTGGAGCGGTACGCCCAATCTGTGGGAAGGCCCGGTCAACCCGCCGCGCACCGTGTTCTTCAAACTTGCCTATACCTACTAACATGGAGGGAATCATGTCCTCAGTGCTCACTACACCCTTGCTCATCGCGCATCAGCTGCCGGAGCCCTTCCTGTCACTCCTGACGGGCCTGCCCGGCGGGGTGGCACTCCAGGCGCTGCCCCCCGCCACGGCATGGGAGGTTCCGGAGCAAGCGGAGATTCTTTTTGCCGTACCGCCGCGGGGCGGCAACGTTGTGGTGCCGGATCAGAAGCCACCGGGCTGGCCTGGAAGGCTGCGCTGGCTGCACACCGTCTCCACCGGGGTGGATGAATTTCCACCCTGGGTATTCGATGTGCCACTTGTCACCTGCGGGCGTGGCAGCAACAGCGTGGCCATCGCCGAATTCACGCTGGCCGCACTGCTCGCACAGGCGAAACGCCTGCCGGATATCTGGATAAACAGCGCTGAGGCCTGGTTGCCCAAACCCAGCCTCGGCACGCTCAAAGGCAAAACCCTGGGCCTCCTCGGTTTTGGCAGCATCGGCCAGGAGATTGCAGCCCGTGCCTTGCCCTTTGGCATGGACATACTGGCCTTCAACCGCTCCGGCGGTACACCGCCGCCCGGCGTGCGCTTTGCCGGGCTGGATGCGGTGCTGACCAGCGCCGATCATCTGGTCATCGCTTTGCCGCTCACCGCCGCAACATCGGGGCTAATCGGCCCTGCCGCCTTCGCCCGCGTAAAACCTGGCGTGCATCTGGTCAACATCGCCCGCGGCCGCATACTCGACCATGACGCGCTGCTCGCCGCCCTCGCCTCGGGCCAGGTCGGCAGCGCCACGCTTGATGTAACGGAGCCGGAACCTTTGCCGCCTGGCCATGCGTTGTACACCCATCCAAATGTGCGCCTCTCACCGCATATTTCCTGGAGCGGCAGCAACCGCGCGGCGCAAGGCGAACTGCTGTGCGAGAACCTGCGCCGGTACCTGGCCGGCGAAGTCCTGCTCAACATCGTGCCGCCCGCCAGGGGCTATTGAATTGGGGACCACCATGAGCAAGACGCTCACCCGCCGCACCATCCTTGCTTTAGGTGCCGCCACACTGGCTGCCCCCTACATTGCTCGTGCCGGAAATGTAACGTTACGTGTTGGTACATACCGTGGCCAAGACGAAACCCTACTGCCACTGGCTGGCGAATCGGCAACACCATACCAGGTAAAATATTTCGAGTTCACCTCTGGCCAGCTGATCATCGAGGCCATGAACGGCGGCGCGCTGGACTACGGCAGCTGGAGCGAAATCCCGCAGGCTTTCGCCGCGGCTTCTGGCGCACAGGTGCGGGCCGTGGCGGTACTGAAGGGCGATGTAAACGACCAAGTGGTGCTCGTGCCAAAAACCTCAACCATAACGGATATTGCCGGGCTAAAAGGCAAGCGTGTCGGCTATGTACGCGCCACCACCTCACATTATTACCTGTTGCGCATGCTCTGGCAGGCCGGGCTCACGTTTTCCGACATCCAGCCCATCAGCCTTAACCCCACCGATGGCGCCGCAGCTTTCTCCGCCGGCCAGCTCGATGCCTGGGCGATCTATGGCTATGCCATCGAGGAAGCCAAGGCCGCCAATAATGCCCGTGTGCTGCGTACGGCCCAGGGCATCTTATCCGGCAATTATCTGCTTGGCGCATCCCCGGCGGCACTAGCCGACCCTGCGCTGCGGCCGGTGGTGAAAGATTACGTAGCGCGGGTGGGCCGGACTTATGACTGGCTGGAAGCGCATAAGCCGCAATGGGAGACGGCTCTTGAAGGCGTAATCCAGGTAAAACCGGAATATGTGAAGGCCGAGCTGGAGCACCAGAGCCAGCCGGACCAGGTCGTGCCGGTGAATGATGCCGCCATCGCATCCGCCCAGGCTGTGGCAGACACGTTTGCCAAAGCCGGGCTGCTGCCAAGCGGCACCAATGTGCGGCCTTATTTCGATACTACTCTGATCTGAGGTCTAAATGTCCGTCACATTATCCGCAGGCACTCCCTTCACCCTGCGGCTGGGCCGCTTTATTCCCGCCACGCTACTACGCCGTATCGCGGTACCTCTCAGTATCGTTGTCATATGGTACTGGCTTACCGCTTACGGCTATGTCGATGCGCATATCATGCCAACGCCGCTCGCAGTGGTACAGAGTTTCTGGCAGTTGACCATTACCGGACAGTTATGGCCGAACCTGCTCATCTCGCTGCAGCGCGTGGTCTTGGGGTTGAGCTGCGGCGTTGCCGCGGGCACCATACTGGGCCTCGCCGCCAGCCTCTCACGCGCCGGCGAAGATGCCATAGACGCCACAGTGCAGATGGCCCGCACCCTGCCGCATCTCGCCCTAATCCCGCTGATGATATTATGGTTCGGCATCGGCGAGACGCCAAAGATCATCCTCATCGCGCTGGGCAGCGTCTTTCCCATCTATCTGAACCTGTTTTCCGCCGTGCGTGGGGCCGACCGTAAATTACTGGAATCCGCCTCCATCCTCGGCCTCTCGCAGGTCGAAACGATTTGGCACGTCATCCTCCCCGCCGCATTGCCTGGCTTCCTCACCGGACTGCGCCAGGCCTTCGGCATATCCTGGATCAGCCTGGTCGTCGCCGAGCAAGTCAACGCCTCCGCCGGCATCGGCTATCTGGTCATGAATGCACGTGATTTTCTCCGCACTGATATCATCTTCGACGGGCTTCTCATCTATGCTTTTCTTGGCCTGGCCACGGACCAGGCGGTACGCGCGCTGGAGCGGCACCTTCTCTCCTGGCGCCCCTCCATCATCCCGGAAAAAGGGTTTTAGATATAAACATGCTGGCAGAGATCGAAACCGCACAACAACACGCAACGAATATGCGGTGGAGGTACGTGGCCTGACGCGGCAATTCGGCGCCAATATCGTGCTGCGCAATCTCACCCCGCGCCTGCTGCCCTGGAAGCGGTGCGGTAAAACATCACCCTCGGCCTGCGCGTACCCAGCGCCCACCGCCACGCCACGCCACGCCGGGCTTCAACGCCCTGCGTACAAGTTTCCTCGCGCCATTGGCGTACGGGAATATTTTACAACTCTTCTGTGATACTCATCAACCCATAAGAATAACTCATTTGCTTTGCACTGGCCCCAAGGCCAAAACCAAACTTCAAATTCCCACGGAGACGTCAGTCATGACAATATCGTTCACGGGGCTCGTCGCCCATCGCAATCCGGCAAACATCGCCTTCCGCGCCGAGACCGGATTATTCGATGTCGACTATCTGAAACGCTTCGCCCAGGCGCATGAGGCCGCGGGATTTGATCGTGTGCTGATCGGCTATGGCTCCACCCAGCCGGACGGTCTGCATCTCGGCACATATGTTGCCGCCGTAACGGAAAAACTCGGTATCATGCTGGCGCACCGCCCCGGCTTCGTCGCCCCCACTCTTGCCGCCCGCACCCTGGCCACCATCGACAATCTTTCGCGCGGCCGTGCCTCAGTGCATGTCATTTCTGGTGCGGACGATACCGAACAGCAGCGCGACGGCGATTTCCTGAACAAGGACGAGCGCTACGCCCGAACGGATGAATATGTCAGCCTGCTGCGCCGGCTCTGGACCGCGGAGGCGCCGTTCGACCATGAAGGAAAATACTACCGTTTCAAAGGCGGCTTCATTTCTGAAAAGCCGGTGCAGAAGCCGCATATCCCCATCTTTTTCGGCGGCTCATCTCCCGCGGCTATCGAGGCCGCCGGCAAATATGCCGATATCTACGCTTTGTTCGGCGAAACACTTGAACAGGTACGCGAGCAGGTCACCCGCGTACGTGCCGCAGCGGCGCGGCATGGCCGCACCATCGCGTTCAGCCTGTCGTTACGCCCGATTCTGGCCCGCACTGAAGATGCAGCCTGGGCCCGTGCTGACGCCATTCTAGAACGAACCAGAGCGGAGCGTGCCAAGCTCGGCCTAAGCGATTTTGCCGGCGCACCAGGCAGCGAGGGCGCGGCCAGGCTGTTGCACGCCGCCGGCCAGGGTGACCGGCTGGACAAGCGCCTGTGGACCGGCTTTGCCCGCATCACCGGGGCGCAAGGCAACAGCACCGGGCTGGTCGGCACCGGCGCGCAGGTGGCCGAAGCACTGCTCGATTATTACGACCTCGGCGTCACCACCTTCCTCATCCGCGGTTTCGACCCGTTGGAGGATGCCATCCAATATGGCGAAGAGCTGATCCCCCTGGTACGCGAGGCTGTCGCGAGCCGTCCTACCTCCAGCATCGCCGCGTAAGGAGACAGGTCAGGAGTTTGTCCAAAATCATTCCGGGCACGCGCCCCTCACCGGCACCCACTCAGCAGCGCAGGAATAACGGAGAGGTCCAAACCCGCGATTGATTGCGCTGCCGTGCCGTTATAAATAGCGCGTACTCCCGTTGTACATCCAACGCCAGAGTCCGAAAATCGATCTCACCCGCCACATCCCTGGGCAAAGCTGCGTCGGTAAGGCGGTCGATAGAAAGCTTCAGTTCCGCGCCGGGAATATCGAGCATGGCGCCGCCCTGCTCGATAAGCTCCGTACCCGATAGTGCGAAAGCGACAGACGGCGCGTGTACATGCGGCGGCGGATGCAGCGGATCCCCGACCTTCGCGTATCCTGCTATGTCGGCGCGAATCTCAATCCGGCATCCTTCCAGGCTGGACAACACCAGTTCGACCGCATCCGTATCACCATGCGTCTGCGTGACGAAGCGTACAATGGTTGCGCCGTCGCGCCAGAAATTCTGCTCGGGATGGTCGAAACCAACGCCCTGCACATCGAGAATCGTAGCACCCTTCATGCAGATTTCGCCGCTCCAGACCGCGGCCCGGTAGCGGTCCTTGATCCTGGCGCCACCGAAACGAATGCGAATGCGTTGCGCCGAAACGCCGGCCTCATGATGCAGATTGCGCGACCAGATGCAGCGATCGGCATCGTAGAGGCTGATCTCCTCCCAGCCTTCATCGCCAAGCAGCCGATAGGCCAGCGGCAAATCCGGATCCGCCTGCGCCTCTTCGCCCATCCAAACATCGCCTTGGCGCAAGCTTGCGAAACTGCGCTCACCCGTGGTTGCAAACGTACGCCGCGCGCGCAGGGCACGGCCAATGGCAGCACGGTCCAATGTTTCAGCGAGAACGCCGGTAAGTCCGCCACGTGACCCAAATACGGCAGTAGCCGGCGCACCGCCGCCCGGCCGGCCCTGGTGCTCATCGCTCGCCGCCGAAGCCCCAACGCGGTACCCCCTACTCAGCGCATTCACATAACTCCAGTGGAACTGCCCCCAGGCCGAGGTAATCTCCGTCAGCCGTTCCAGTTCGGGATGGTGCCAATCAAAGATGCAGCGGCGGCCTCCAACATGCGGGATCATCAGATGGCCTTCCGGGTCATCCGCATAGGCTGCCCACAGCTCATTGACGGGCCACAGCCCCGGCTTTAACGTGCCAGCGGTGAATTCGTTCCATTCGAAAGAGCGCAATGAATTACCCTGCGCATCGAACGGAAACCGCGGTGTGCCATCGCGCAGAAACACCACATTGCGGTCGCCGCCGGCAGCGGAATTGCCACACCATTCGGTTCCCGGATAACACACAAACCGGCCGGGCTCATTCAGCGCCGAAATCAGCTCGACCGACTTAATCCATTTCGATTCAGTAATATTGAAATCATTAACGGTATATCCCAGCACATCGAGCCCGGCGACATCACGGCCATAGGTTAAATTATAAGGCGTGTCGTTGGTTCCCACAGTGTCTTCCGAATGCACATGCAGATCGGCATAGAATGTCCGTAACCCGTTCGCCGCCGGCTCAATCTGCACATAGGCCGTGACCGGCGGCACGGACAGGCTATCGATCTCGGCCAGCAGCCGGTATTCCCCCTGCCCCGCCAGCGCTACATCCCGCAGCAGCGCAACCGCCCAGCCTTGCCCCGGAAAATCGAGCGCCACAACCTGCGTGTCGCCGCCTGGGCCGGTAATCGTCAGCCGTCCCGTCAAAGCCAGATCCCGGCAGGTATTGCCCCAGATATCATCTATGCGAACACGCGCATCAAACTTCTGCCCCGGTGCTGCAAGGCGAGGTGCTATGAGCTGCAAAACAGCCGGCGCGCCCGGCACAATCTGCACCACGCAATCGCCCGGAACCTCCGCGAATTTGGAACTACCGAGCGGATCGACGAACATGCGGAAGCGGAAATTCTGTTCCGCGAAACTTTGCACCCGCGTGCCCGCTCCGCCCTGCCGCCGGTCACCGAGACGGATGACAATACGGTCCCCGGGGTTCAGATATCCATCGACGATATCAATGATCACGGCCTTCTGAAATGGCCTCTCATGACCCTTTTGGTCAAACCGGACTTTCAGCGCCTGCACGGTCGATGGACTCTGCCCGGGCAGCAGCGGCGCGGCGTGATATTCCGCCGAAACATAATTAGCCCCACGCGGATCGGAGGTCTGAAACAGCGCCCAATCGGAATAGAATCTGAAGGCAAGTTTGAGCCAGGCGCCGTCCGCCAGGCCAACCCCGCCGATCACATAGGTCAGTGTCAGCTCGGTCCATTCGCCGGCCACCAGTTGTTTGCGGTCCAGCGCGAGGCGCCCGAGGAACGGCAGTGATTTGATATGGTCGTGCAACCCCACAGGAGCGATAACACCAGTACTTTTTTCGTTGCGTATTATGCTATCCATGATCTGATCCTCACGATTGTGCGCGCCAGCCCTCATAGCGGCGCTCGATGCGGCGAAAAACAAGGCTCTCCATGAGCCATGCCATAAGTCCAATGAGCGAAATCCCGAGAATGACCTCGCTTGAATTCCCGGTTTGCCCGCCCATCGCCACCATCCAGCCGATGCCCTGCGAGGCGCCGATCATTTCCGCTGCAACCAGAGCCCGCCAGGCCTGGGAGAAGCCAATCCGCAGCGCCGCGATGATGAAAGGTTGCGAGGCCGGCAGGTAAACATAGCAGATGAGCTGGAACCGGTTCGCGCCCAATGTGCGCGCGGCGCGCAGATTGCCCTCCTGGATCGTCAGCAACCCTTCCTGCAGCGCCAGCACCATCGGGAACAGTGCCGCGACAAAAATGACCACGACAATCGAGAGATAGCCAATGCCAAAGAAAATCATCGAGAGCGGCGCCCAGGCGATCGGCGGAATGGACATGAACAGGCTGTTGAGCGGCGCCATGAATTCGCGGAACCCACGCGAGACCGCACCGGAAATTCCCAGCGCGAAAGCAACCACCGTGGCAGCACCGAACCCGCCGGCCTCCCGCAACAGGCTGGCGGCAAGCTGGTGAAACAGCGAGCCATCCTGGATTCCACGCCACCCTTCCGCCGCCACATCCCATGGCTGCGGCAACACATAGGCGGGCACGCTCGAGGCCGCGGCAATCCAAACCAGCAGCAGCGCCGGCAAAGAGGCCCAACGCCAGGACGGCCGGGGGAATCTCACGCCGGCACCCGCATTAGTGCTGCGTGACAGCGCGCGCGAAAAGACTGGTGTCGATGACATCATTGGCTTTCAGAGGCCGCGGCAGCAGCCCCATCTGGAAGGAGTAATTCATCAGCCGCTGGATGAAGGCGATATCGGGCGCCGCCAACTTGTCCGACCATCCCAACCGGCTGCGTGCGGCAGTAACAATCTGCACCGGTGTCACCACCGTGCCACCAGGAGATTTCTCCGGTTGCAGCTTGAATGCCGTCGCGATGATTTCGTCAGACTGCGCGACATGATCGTTGAGAAACGCAATCGCCGCATGGTTCGCCCGCAACAATTTTATGAGATCGTCCGGCCGCTGATTGATCACCGCCGTAGTGCTGGCAATAACGTACCAAGGATAAAACGGCAGTGCCTGGTTGACGTTGAAGACCACCCGGCCTGATCCGCGAAGTGCCTCCTGGCTCACGAACGGCTCCCATTCGAAGGCAGCATCGACCACGCCGGCGGCAAGTGCCGTATTCATGTTGCCGACCGGCATCTGCACAAGCGATACATCCTTCTCCGGGTCGAGTTTCGCTGTGTCCTGCAACACAAAGCCGCGCAGCAGCACATCCATGCCGCTGCCCCGGCTGGTATCCGCGATGCGGCGCCCCCGCAAATCACCAAGTGTGTGAATCGGCCCATCACTGCGGGCCACCAGCGCTGCCTGGCCGTAATTAACCATGGCCAGTATGCGCAGATCCAGCCCATGCGCGTACCATTGGTACACAGGCGGCGCGCCGGTATAGGCCACGTCAATCCGGCCGGCGGCGATAGCCTGCTGAATGGCGGGACCATCCGCAAAAGGTGTTAGTTGCACCTGCAGCCCCTGCGCCTTGAAAAACCCTTCCTGGCTGGCAATCAGCACCGGGGCGTTCGCCATCGCAAACACATAACCAATCCGCAACGGTGGATTTGCTGCCCGCACGGGCAGCACGGCACAAAAGGCAAGTACCGCCGCCATCAGGCCGCGTTTCGTTACGTTAAATCGTCTCATGCGCAAACATCCTGGCGGGAGGGGAAGAAATCGCACGGCTGCTGCCCGTCAGCGCCGCGATACGATCGGAAATCTGTGCACGATATGCCAAGAACCGTTCGGAACGGCGGGTATCGAGCGCGTCGCGCGGGCGCGGCAAATCGATATCAAATGCACCGCATATGCCCTGCGGCGCCGCGCCGAGCACGAGCACACGGTCGGCCAGAAACACAGCCTCATCCAGATCATGCGTTATAAAAATAATCGCCTGCCCCAGCGCGCGCCAGATGCGCAACAGCTCTTCCTGCATGCTGAGGCGCGATATGGCGTCGAGTGCCGCGAAAGGCTCGTCCATCAGCAAAATCCGCGGCTCCAGCACCAACGCACGGGCCAAAGCCACGCGCTGGCGCATCCCGCCGGAAAGCTGGTGCGGCAGAAAATCCGCGACATCCGCCAGGCCGACGAGCGCCAGATACTCCATCGCCCGCTGGTGCTGCCGCGAGGCCGGCATGGTGCCCGCCATGCGCAGGCCAAACCGGACGTTGGCCAACACCGTAAGCCATGGGAAGAGATTGGGCGTCTGGAACACGTAGCCAAGTGCGGGAAGCTCCGGAAAAACCTCCACCCCATCAACCCTGACGCTTCCGGTGGACGGCTTCAGAAACCCGGACAGCAGATTCAGCAATGTCGTCTTGCCGCAGCCGGAAGGCCCTACCAGCGCCAGAAACTCACCCCGCCGCACCGTTAACGAGAGGCCGGAAAATACCTCGCCGCCCCCTGGATAGCCGAAGCCCAGCTGCTCTGCCGAAAGTACGGGGGGTGACGTATCCAAAGGGTGAAAGTGCATTGCCTAGTATTTCAATCTGTATAGACGGGAATATAATACATTATAATACATGTTGGCAAGCGCCACATCGACAAGCGCCTCGCCTGCCTTATAATCATCCTGGGACTCCTCCCGGATCAGGCCAGGGTAAATTGCGCCGTATGCCGCTCATCAGGGAAAATGCCACACCGCTTTACCGCCAGATTGCCGCAGTTCTGCGCGAGGAAATCGCGGATGGCCGATTCGAGCCCACCGGCCGGCTGCCGTCCGAGGCCAAAATCGGTGCGCGTTTTGCGGTCAGCCGGGTAACGGTGCGGCTGGCGCTCGACGAATTGGCGGGCGGCGGGCTGATCGAGCAGCGCAAGGGCAAGGGTACCTATGTCGCCGGGCGCCAGGTCCACCATGAGCTGGACACGCTGCGCAGCTTCCATGAATCGCTGCGGCTGCAAGGGTTCGACGCCAGGATGCGCATTCTGGCCTTCGAGCTGAGACCACCCCCGCCCGCCGTTCAGGCTTTATTCAACCAGCACGCCCCCTGCCTCGTCCTCGAAAGGCTGCACCTCATCGCGGAGGAGCCGATTGCCCTTGGCCGGAGCTTTCTGCCGGCGGAACTCGCCACCATATCCCGCGCCGAAGCCGAGGCCAGCCCGACCTACAGCATCCTCAGCAAACTCGCCGGCCGCAGCCTCGAACGCGCTCATGTAACGCTTGGCGCGCAAGCAGCCGACGCCGAACTGGCACCACAGCTGCATGTTCAGGCAGGTGCGGCGCTACTGCGCATGGAACGCACCTCATATTTCTCCGACGGCACGCCGGCCGAATATTCCGTATTTTATATCCGGCCCGAGCGTTACCGGTTCACCCTGAACAGCTATTTCGACAACCAGCGGCGGTGAGACTTCGGCTCGCAAACTGCCCACCGCTCCGATGCTTATCGCCGCATTTGTGTTAACCTCCATGCCATGGAAACCAAACAGCCCATCTCGCGTGCCATTCTCGTCAGTGTTCAACTCGATGGCGTTGACGATACCGCCCAGGAGGCAAGCCTCAAGGAGCTTGGCCGGCTGGTGGAAACCCTGGGCTACGAGGTCGCGGGCTCAGTATCGCAGAAGCGTGGCGGCATTGGCGGGTTGACGGTATTGGGCAAGGGCAAGCTTGCCGAATTGGCGGCACTTACTGGCGGCACCGGAGTCGTGGGCGGATGGACCTCACCCCAGAAATCCAAGGCCCGCGAGCGCTTCGAAACCACTGAGGCGCCAACCCCGGATGTCCCCGCACCCGAGGACGGCGCCCGCCGTCCGGAATTCGTCATCGTCGACCATGAGATCTCACCGAGCCAGGCGCGCAATCTGGAGAACGCCACCGGCGCGCAGGTGCTCGACCGGACCGGCGTGATTGTCGAGATTTTCCACCGCCACGCCCGCTCGCGCGAAGCCAAGCTGCAAGTGGAGATGGCCCGCCTGAAATATGTGGCGCCGCGGCTGCGCGAGTCCGTCTCAGGTGGCGAGCGCAAGCGCGGCGTGGGTGCCGGTGAAAGCGATCTCGACCTGGACCGCCGCAAAATTCGCGATCGCCTGGCCGAGTTGCGGGAAGAGCTCGAACATGTCCAGCGCGACAATGATTTACGCCGGTCGGCCCGCCGCGACCAGCTGCGTGTGGCACTCGTGGGATACACCAACGCCGGGAAATCTTCGCTCATGCGGGCACTCACCGGCAGCGAGGTACTGGTGGCGGACCAGCTTTTCGCGACACTCGATACGACGGTGCGCGCGTTAAAACCGGAAGCGAGGCCGCGTGTACTCGTCTCGGATACGGTGGGATTCATCAAGCAACTCCCGCATGACCTCGTGGCCTCGTTCAAATCCACATTGGACGAGGCGCTGGAAGCGTCGTTGCTGCTGTTCGTGGTCGATGCCTCCGACCCGACCTACCCGGCACAGTTGGAGGTAAGCCGCACGGTGCTGCGGGAAATCGGTGCCGATACCGTGCCGTCGCTCCTGCTCCTCAACAAAATCGACCAGGTGGACGAAGAGGGCCGCATCGCGCTCATTGCCAAACACCCTGATGCCATCTTGCTATCCTCGAAGTCACCGGACGATGTGGCAGCGCTGCGCGAGACCATCATCGCCTTCTTCGAGACATCCATGGTGGACGACGAGCTTGTGCTGCCTTACGCGAAACAAGGGCTCCTCGGCGAAGTGTACGAGAGCGCCCGAGTGCTCGCAGAGGATTACGACGCCACTGGCCGTATACTTAAGGTACGCGGCTTGCCGGGCGCCATTGCGCGTTTGCAGCGGATGGTTTCTGGAGGAGAAACGCCCGCATGAACTCGTCTTCGAGCACGCCATCACCAGATATCAGCGAATTGCACGGACTTTGGACGCGTTCGCTGATCGCATGGCCCAACGGTACGCGTGACACCACCACCCAGGTACGGTGGCTACAAGGCCACAGCGCCTATTGCGACCTCCGTCAGCCGGCTCCAATGCCAACTTTTTCCCATGTGAACGGACTTGCTGCCCTGACGACCGAAGACTGCCTGCACCTTGCCACCCAGGAAGGTTTCGCTGGGCATTTCACCTTCGACGGTGCTTTTTTCGAATGGGCGAGAGATATCGATTACCAACCAAAACCACTTTATTCCGATGCGGGATCGCTTCACTGGCAGGACGACATACTGGTGGAGACCGGCCGGGACATCGCCTATATCGAGCATTGGCATCGCGACCCGGTCGAGACCGCCGCTCCCACTGCTTCGTTGGCCTTGCGTTGCCGGAACACCGGCGTGAACGGGCGGTTCCTGCGCGTGGGCGCATATTTCATGTTTGCCCGCGACCGTGCGCAAACCCCTGCGGCACAGCAGCATCTCATCGCGTGCGTGGCGGGGAGCGAGAATATCAAAGCCGCCCAAGCCCTGATCGATTGTGAAATATCCTTTGGCCTCGTGGCGCCGGCGGGGTACCGCATCACCGCCTCCACCTTACCGTTCCGAATCGGCGACACACTGGACCAGCATTTCACTGAAAATGGATTGATCGTCCAGGACCGTGCCGCCGATGGCGCTTTAATCGGGCGGCATTGGGATGTTACGCATTGCGAAGGCGACCCGACCGTGCTCGCCACCTCAACGCGGGCTCATGAAGGAAACGAATGATGAATAAGGCATTCTCCGCCGTCCCCGTGATTGATATTTCAGCGCTATACGGCACGGATGCTTCCGCCATCGCCCAAACCGCCGCGGCGTTGAAGACCGCCGCCAGCGAAGTTGGTTTTTTATACGTTACCGGGCACGGGCTGAACCTGGCGCGCTTCGATGCCATGCTCGCAGCGGCCAAGCGGTTTTTCGCGCTATCGCTCGATCAAAAAATGAAGGTCTACATTGGCAACTCCCGCAACCACCGCGGCTATGTCCCCGAGGGTGAGGAAGATTTCGCCGGCGGGACCAAGGATAAAAAAGAAGCCTATGATCTAAGCCGCGACCTACCCGCAGACGACCCGGATTATCTGGCCGGCAACCCTTTGCTTGGGCCAAACCAATGGCCCGACCTGCCCGGTTTTGCCGATGCGGTGGCAGCGTATTATGACGCGACGTTCGAGATAGGTTGCGTATTGCTGCGTGGTTTCGCCTTAGCACTCGGCGAACCCATGGATGCATTCGACGCACTGGTGACCAAGCCGCCAAGCCAGCTGCGGCTGATCCACTATCCTCATAATGCGGAAGCGGAAGATAGGCCGGGCATTGGCGCGCATACGGATTATGAATGTTTCACATTACTGCGTGCGACGGCGCCGGGGCTCGAAGTGCTGAACGGTGCCGGAGCGTGGATAGACGTGCCGCCGATACCAGATGCCTACGTGGTGAATATCGGCGATATGCTGGAGCTGTGGACCAACGGCGCATTTGTCGCCACCACCCACCGGGTACGGAAAGTCAGCGAAGAACGCTATTCATTCCCGCTATTCTTCTCCCTCGATTACGAGACGCAGATCGTACCGATGCCGCGTTTTGTCACGGCGCAAAATCCCGCGAGGACAGGACTGGTGGCGGGCGAGCATCTATTCGCCCAGACGGCGCAGATATTCACCTACCTGCGCGAGCGGATGAAACGCGGCGAACTCAAACTGCCAGAAACTGCCCTGGGGCTGAATTCGTTTGGCCAGTCCAAACTTCAAGCAACGCCCTAACTCGCGCAAATATTTTTCTTGAACGAAAAATTTTCTTGTGTACGATACCTCTCATTCGGATCGCTGGAGATGGGGTATGGCAGGGTTTATCGAGAAACACGGGTTATGGACGGCGGAGCAGCACCGGCAGGCGGCCGAACTGCTGACCCGGATCGAGAAGGAGAAAATCCGGAATATACGCATCGGCTGGGGCGACCAGCACGGCATTGTGCGCGGCAAAACAGTCACGGCGGCGGAATTTGCCTCGGCACTGAAGTCCGGCAAGGATTTCCAACTCGTCACCGCGATTTTCGATACCACCAACCACCCGATCGTGCCGCCGTTCGGCGCGGAGAACCACCTCAATATTCCCGAAATGATCGGCCTGCCGGATGGCGTTCTCGTGCCGGACCCGGCGACCTTCCGCATGCTGCCCTGGGTGGAGAACACCGGCTGGATTCTATCCGATGCCTATTTCCGCAACGGCAAACCCTGCCCGCTTTCCACCCGCCAGATTTTGCGCGGCCAGCTGGAGAAACTGGCAAGCGACGGGCTGGAGATGACGGTCGGGCTCGAGTTCGAATTCTACGTGTACAAAATGCTGGACCCCAAACTCGCCCCCGAGGATAGCGGCTACCCGCCTGCCCCGCCCTTGGTCTCCAACATTGCGCACGGCTACCAATACCTTACCGAAACCCGCGGCGATGAGGTAGAGCCGCTCTACACCATGCTGCAAAACAACTTAGAGGCTTTGGGGCTGCCCTTGGCCTCACTGGAGGATGAATGGGGTCCGGGCCAGTGCGAGCTGACCTTCTCGCCGCTGCCGGCCATGCAGGCGGCCGATGCGGCTTTGCTGTTCCGTACGGCGGTCAAGCAGCTGTGCCGGCGGCATGGCTATCACGCCAGCTTCATGGCCGTGCCCAAGATCGCCAACGCCTTTCCCTCCGGCTGGCATATGCATCAATCCATCACCCGCAACGGCGCCAATATTTTCATGGCCGATGCCGAGCCCGGCCCATTATCGGCAGCTGGGATGAACTACCTAGGCGGCCTGCTGCAACACGCGCCCGGCACGTCGCTGCTCACCACCCCCACCATAAACGGTTACAAGCGCCAACGGCCGGATGGGTTTGCCCCGTTCAAAGCCGCCTGGGCGTTGGAAAATCGCGGGGCGATGCTGCGCGTCATCGGCGGCCCGGGCGATGGCGCCTCGCGCATCGAAAACCGCATTGGTGACCCAAATGCCAACCCGTATCTGTATATCGCCTCACAGATCATGGCCGGGCGCGCAGGCATGAATGGCGCCATCGACCCAGGCCCACCCGTTATCGCTGCCTATTTGTCGGACCGCGCGGTATTGCCGGGAAGTTTGATGGAGGCGCTTGTCACCTTCCGGCAGGATGACATGCTCAAACAGGAGCTTGGCGAGGCGTTTCATCATTATTACCATAGCATCAAAGCATTCGAGGCCGACCGTTTCCTCTCCGCCGTGACGGATTGGGAACACCAGGAATATTTCGAGGTATATTGATATGAGCAACCTGCATCTGGGCATCGCCCAGCTCCGCCCTGCCTGGGGCAATAAAACGGCCACCGTGGAGATTATCACCAGCGCCATTGCCGAGGCAGCACAACGCGGCATCGAGCTGCTCGTGTTTTCCGAAACATTTTTATCCGGCTATCCATTCTGGGTCTGCCGCACCAACGGCGCTGCTTTCGAAGATGCCAGGCAGCAGCATGCCTATGCGCAATTTGTCGAAGCCGCGGCTGAAATTGGCGGGCCGGAATTGCGGCAGATTTCCGAGGCGGCGCGGGACCACAAAGTCTCGCTTTATCTCGGCGTGAATGAGCGCGGCAGCCGGGCCGGGCGCGGCAGCGTGTGGTGTACGCTTGTCACCATCGATGCCCAGCGCGGCATCGTGGGCGCGCACCGCAAATTAATGCCCACCTATGATGAGCGGCTGTGCTGGGCGGCCGGCGATGCACGGGATTTGCGCTGCCATGAATTCAACGGCCTGCGCCTGGGCGGGTTGAGCTGCTGGGAAAATTGGATGAGCCATGCCCGCGCCACACTATATGAGGATGGCGAGGATGTGCATGTTTGTGTCTGGCCAGGCAATGAGGGCGTGACCAAGGGATTGCCTTTGTTTGCGGCACAGGAAGGCCGCGTGTGGTGCGCCAGCGTCTGCGGCTTGCTTTCGCTTAGCGATGTACCCACGGATTTTGAATTCTACAAGGATTTTGCAGCGGAAGGTGTCGATACCATTTTTACCGGCGGCTCCACCATCTATAGCCCGACACAGGAGATCGTTGCGCAGCTGGTGCCGGGCATTTCCGGCATTGTCTCACACCAGTTGGACCGCGCCACGCTGCATCGGGCCCGGCAAAGCTTCGACCCCGCCGGGCATTACGCACGGCCCGATATTTTTGCCCTTGCCGTCAACCGCGCCCGCGCCGGGCAATCCAACACATGGCCTAACCCTCATGGATGAAGCCGCACTCATCACCGCTTTCTGCAAGAAACTAAAATCACTGCGCCAGGCGAAGGGGCTGACGCTGGACGAACTCTCGCAAACCAGCGGCGTCTCCATCTCCACTATTTCCAAAATCGAGAATCAGCAGCAGAAACCGGGTTTCGAAACCCTGTTGAAAATCTCACGCGCTTTGCACATCAACTTCGTGCATATGCTGGACCCGCCCCAAGCCGCGCCGCAAAAACTGGCCCGCCGTGTGGTAACCCGTGCCGGCACCGCACCGGTATACGAAAGCGGCCACTATACTTACGCCGCGCACGCCACGGACCTCGCGCAAAAATCCATGGTGCCATTGGTGATGCACATTAAAACACGCATTGTGCCGCCTTTTGAAGAGTGGAGCGTGCATGACGGCGAGGAGGTTGCGTACGTGATCGAAGGCGAGGTGGCGCTCCACACGGAGCATTACACGCCGATCACGCTCAGCAAAGGTGATAGTTGCTATTTCGATAGCACCATGCGCCATGCCTACGTCTCCACTGGCGATAGCGAGGCGACGGTTCTATCCATCTGCCTGTCGATCATTCCGTTTTCGTAAACCTGACACTGCCAGAATCACCACGGCGCATATTAGCCTAATTCGTCACCCTTATCTTCGTACCATCGCTCAGCCCTGCCAAATCGCCGGCGGCCACGCGCTCACCCGGCGCGCTGCCACATGCCCGCCATTGATAACAAACACGGTACCGGTGTCACCAGAACCTGCACAGCATCGCTTCCACCACGGCACCAGGTGCGATGGCACTCCCGGTTAAAAATCGGTGTTGCGTCCGCGAGCGCGGTTTTAGCCTGGGCCAGCCCGCCTGCCTGTTTGAGACCTATCTGATGCCGCCGCCACTCTCGATGGGCACGTTCGGCGCGCAACCATCGCTCACACCCTTCCTGGCGCTGATCGACCAGATTCAGGGCACACCTCCAGCGATCTGGCGCCCAGCGACAGGCAAGACACGTCCTACCTTGCAACCGAAGTACGTTGGACCATGCTGAACATGCCACTGGTCACGCTGGCGCAGGCCAGGGCCGGCAACTGGACCGGCTGGCTGCGCAGTCGGCACGACCAGGTGCGCGACACTCTCTACACCTGGTCGCAAAAAAGCGCGCAGAATCAGGCCATGTTCAACCAGTTGTTCACGCTGCTCCAGCCTGCCGCGGTCGATCTGGACAAAATCTATGTGCAACAACAGGGGATGAATGCTGGTGATGCGGAACAGGCCACAGCGCTCGCCATGATGGAGCTGCTCTATCAATCAACCATCAACTTCGCGCCAGATTTGGGAAGCGGGCCCGCTGATCCAGCCCGGTACAAATCCTACCGGCCGCGCTATCCAATTCTCGCCAATCCGCAATCATGAGGTGAACTCACCACCATCAAAGCGTTTTTCTAAAATTTGTGCTTAAATACCAAACTGGTGCGGGCGGTCGGAATCGAACCGACACTCTGTTGCCAGAACAGGATTTTGAGTCCAGCGCGTCTACCAGTTCCACCACGCCCGCAACATGCCCCGCTATGTAGAGAAGCCCCTCACGAAAATCAACCGGTCCTGCCTCTCTGTCATCGCACCTGTCATCGTGCTGAAAAATTTCTCCACCCGGCTTGCGTCCCTCTTTGGCTTTGGCTATAGCCGCGCGACCGGTCCCGAATAGCTCAGCTGGTAGAGCAAGCGACTGTTAATCGCTTTGTCGTAGGTTCGAGTCCTACTTCGGGAGCCATTTTTTCAATAGCTTATACTAACCCCGCCCTGGCATACTCTGGCCGCGGCGGCGAGGGGTGCAACAAAGCGCCTCGCTGGACCGAAACCTCGGACACCGATTCCGCCGAGAGTTTTCCCGATGCAAGCAAATTCTTTACCGCGCACCGCCTATACGCGTTCAGCAACCGCTGCGGCGCCAGCATGGAAGCAGCGCTACGGTTGCTGGTACAAAGGCCACTGGTACAAAGCGGCACGAAAAACTGCCCGGCAAATAAATCTAAAGAGGCGCCAATGAAGTTTTTTCCATCTGTCTGCTCACTTCCGCATGCATGTTCGAGCTGGCGCCCCTGACCGCAACAGCCGCCGTATGTGCGAATGGCGTCTACCGTGCCGGTTGCGCCGGCCCGAATGGCGCGGTGGCCGTTAAAAAGAATTACTGCCCCCTAAACCCGTAAAGCCTCCAGCATAGCGGCGGCAAAATCCTCCCAGCCCCTGCTTGATACCGGGCTTGATGCCGGCGCCTCAACGGGCACCGGCGCGGCGCGCAGCCGGGTCAGCATCATCTGCAGCCCTTCCGCTATCGCCCCCGCCTCCGGCGCGCACAGCAGCGCCCCAGGCAAATGCCCCAGCTGCTCCGGCAACCCGCCCACATTGGTCGCCAGCACCTGGCGCCCCGCGGCAATCGCCAGCGCTGCGACTCCGGACTGGCTCGCCTCGCGATACGGCAGCACCACCCCTCCGGCCCAGTCCAGCAGCCCCGGCAGCTCGGCATCGCTGAACCAGCGGTTTTCCACCTTCACCCCCGGCATGGCCGCCAGCCGCATCAACGCACTGGAATTCGGCCCCTCGCCGCAAATCCGCAGATCGAACTCCCGCGGCCCCAGCAGCGCCATCGCATCGGCGAGCAGGTCCAACCCTTTATAGGGCAGCAGCCGGCCAAAATGCAGCACATGCGGCCGTGCCGAAGCCCGTGCCGGCGCCAGCGGTGCCGCAAACCCGATCGGCGGGTGCCAGAGCTTGGTCAGACCCTGCCCACCCGCCCCATACCCCTTGCGCCGCAGCCCAGCCTCCACATGCGAGCTGAGGCAGAATAAATGCCGCGCCCCACGTAAAGCCTGGCGCTGGTCCGTGGCATGAAAACTCAACCCATCACCGGGATGCGCCGTCGCATCATGCACAATCACGGCATACGGAATGTCCAACGCCTCCAGCCCCGCCAGCATCCGCGCATCCAGCAGCGCCGGCATGGTGCAAATCGCGATATCCGGGCGCAGAGTACGCAACCGCCGCCGGGTGCGCCCGCCGATCGCCAGGGTCAACAAACGCTGCCACAAATACCCCAGAGGGCTCTCATAGGTCGGCTCGGTCCATACACAGGGCGGCGCGCCTGGCCCCTCCAATATCTCGGCCGCCACCGGCAACGAGAGTGCAGCCTCCTGCCCCGGCAACGCGGCAATCGCCTCATAGAGCCTGGCCGCGAAAATCGGCCCCGCGCCGCGCCGCCCCCAGTGCCAGATGAGAGATTTCATGCCACCCCCGCCGCCCGCAGTGCCGCCAGCAAAGGTGCCGCCCCCAGTTTTTCCCGCGCATACAGTTGGCCCGCCGCCGCCATGGCCGCACGCCCCGCCGCATCATCGGCCAGCCGGCGCAGCAACGCCGCCGCCGCCTCCACATCCGGCTCGGCCCATTGCGCCCCATGCAGCTCGTACGTGCCGCGCGGATCCTGTGCCGCCACCAGCCTGTACGGCACCAGCCCGGCTGTCTCCGGCGTCATAAAATCCATATTCCCCGACCATCCAGTCGCCACCACCGCCCGCCCCAGCAGCATCGCCGTCGACGGGATCAGCCCAAACCCCTCGGCCCGGTGCAGCGACAGCACCACGTCGCTCGCCCGGATCAGCCCGCGCAGCAGCACTTCAGGAATGGTCTCGGTCATCAGCCTAATATTCACAGCCTCGCCAATCGCGGCACGGATCAGCGCCACATCCTCGGGGTAAGCTTCCACATGCGAGAGTTTCAACACAAACACATAATCGCGCCGGTTACCGAAGGCCGCCTTAAAAGCCGCAATCGCACCCAGCGGATTCTTGCGCACCAGCGAGGACGCCAGATTGAAAATCGTCGTCACCACAAAAACATCATCCGCCAGCCCGAAATCAGCCCTGCTCCCCTCTGCAGGCAGCGCCGTGGCGGCAATCGGATATGGCACAGCCCGCACCCGCCCTGGGGCCAAAACCTCCATCGCATCGGCGGTAAAGTGCGAGCAGGCCCATATTTCATGCACAAACTTGGCACCCTCGGCCCAGCCCGGCGGCACCACCGGCAACTCCCAGGCCCAAAACCCTATCACCCGCCGCCCCTTGAGTGCCCCGCGCTTCAGCCGCAGCAACGCCGGCGGCAAAATCGGCGCATTAACCACCGCCAGCAACGCCGCCCCAGGCGGCAGCGGCGTGGGCTGCATATCCACAAACCCCGGTAGCCCCAGCGGCAACACGCCCCGCGCCAGCCCATTCCCCACAATCACCTGATGTAAAATTCGCGCCGACTCCGCGAGCCCGCTGAAACCGGCCATATCCCCCGCCACAACCACGCCATCGCTGCTCACGGGCGGCACAAGGTCCGGCTTCGGTGCCAAAGCGGCGGAAACGCGGGTCATCCCGGCCCGGCGCAGCCCGCGCGGCAGACGGCGCCACAGCGCCTTGCCCAGCCCCTCTAAACCCTCAACCACAGCATTCATTACTAATCCGTAAGGCAGAGCGGCGGCCCGGCGTCAAGAGAATCCGGGGGCAAGCGCCCGTAAGTCAGTCACCGGCCTGACAATATTCCGTGACATAAGGTGCGAACGCCGCGGTCAACGCCGGCAGGTTCAATTTAAACGCATCCAGCCTGTACGGCGCATGCTTCGCGTACCCGCCCTGCGGCTTGGCCTCGATCACCCGGGACATCGCCGCAAACGCGCCATCCGTGGCGTTAAGGCCAAACTGCGCATAAATCCGCGCAACCGCCGCCAGAGGACCGGCCGTCAGCTCATCATAATGCAAATGATACTTCCGCTCCGCCGGCACATCCTCCCTGCGGTCGAACTCCAGCAGCAAATTAGCTCCCTGCATCCAGCGCTCGGCCACCTGCGCGCCAATCTCCGCCTGGTCGATATTCTTCAAAAACGGCTTGCGCAGCACCGCGGTCAGATGCGCCACCGAGCCAAGCACGGCAATCGGATCGCGATGCACAATCACAAACCTTGCATCGGGATAAGCCCGCAAAATCGCATCGAGCGTAAACGTGTGGTCCGGGCATTTCAGCACCCAGCGCCCTGTCAGCCCCTGCTGCAGAAACTGCAAAAACTTCTTGTGGTAATCCAGCGCCGCATCATGCCCATGCGCCTCCAGCCACGCAAAATACCCAGGCACCCGATGCGTCGTATCAAACCGCAGGCTCTGGAACACATGCGCGGTAATCTCGCTGCATTCCTGCGGGCTATCAGCGCTGGTCGGGTGCATATCCTCAAACCCTGGGGCCAGGCCCGCAAACAATGCAAACTGCCTGTCCACCATCCGCGCGTTCTTATCCTGCGCCGGGTCAAAATCCTTCGGCCGTGGCGCGGGAAACATCGTCTGCCAATTGCGCGGCACCAAATTGTCCGGGTCCTCCGCCATCAGGCTATGCAGATAGCTGGTCCCCGAACGCGGCAGCCCCAGAATAAAAATCGGCGCCTCAATGTTTCGCAAGCCCAGTGCCGGATTATCCCTATGCGCATCGGCCACCAGCTGGGCATTCTCCAACAGCCGCCGCATATCCCAATGCAACGCCAGCCGGCCAAACAAAGCGAGGTCCGACTCAGCCTCAATAGATTCCAACAACCGCGCCAACCCCGCCCGCGCCCCTGCATCCGGGTTCGCCTTGGCCGCGGCAATCAGTTTCTCAGGTTTTGAGTCGGGCAGCAGAAACCTCGGCACAAAAGGGTCAGCAACACGCAACCCCCCGGCTATGGCATCCATCAAGCCCACGCTCAGTGCCCTTTCCGCTCAATCAGCTCGATCTTGTAGCCATCAGGGTCTTCAATGAACGCAATCACCGTGGTGCCAAACTTCACCGGCCCAGGCTCGCGGGAAATTTTCACCCCGGCCGCCCGCAGTTTGTCACAGGTGCCGTAAATATCCGGCACACCCAGCGCCAAATGCCCAAATGCCGTGCCGATATCATATGTCTCAACACCCCAGTTATGGGTCAGTTCCAGCACCGTATGGCTGGCCTCATCGCCATAGCCCAGAAACACCAGCGTATACTTGCCCGCCGGCACCTCGGTGCGCCGCAGCTCCTTCATGCCAAGCAGCCCGGTATAAAACGCGATGCTCCGCTCCAACGCGCCCACGCGCAGCATGGTGTGCAGATAGGAAAATTCACTCATAGGTCAGCCCCCATTACCTTAACCCTACTTAGGGATGCACACCGAGAAGAAAAATCCCCCCGGCGTCAGCCGCCTCGATCATTAGTGTTTTATTTGTCAGCAAACTGCCCCCAGCCTCGAACGCAATCCCCCGCAATCCCGCCGCACAGGCATTGCTGATGGTGGCCGACCCCAAAGTCGGCAAATCCGCCCGCCGCTCCTGCCCCGGCTTGGCCAGTTTCACCAGCACACCACCCGGCCCCGGACGGGTCACGGCGGCAATCCGGGCCAGCATCGCATCCGTGCCCTCCACCGTCTCCACCGCCAGCACAATGCCCTGCTGCACCACGCAGGCCTGGCCAATATCCGCCGCGCCGATGATCTTCAGCACATCCATACCGCGCTTTATATCCGCCATCGCCTGCGCATCCGGCCCAGCCTTGGTCAGCAACCCCTCGGGCGCCAGCGCATCGGTCAGAATATCATGCGCCCCCAGCATCGAGAATCCTTCTTCCGACAACACCCGCACAATCGCCGCCAGCAGCCCGTCATCCCCCAAAAACGCCGCCTTGCCGACACGCGCCAGCATTTTGGCACCCTCCGCATCCGGCCGCAGCGCAAAAAACGAAGGCCGCTTCACAGGCCCGATCATCACCAGCTCAGCACAGCCCTGCTCGCGAAACGCCCGCACCATGGCGCCCACAGCCCCGAGCCGGAACAGCCTATGCGTAAACGGCGCCAACACCGTTGGTTCGGCAAAGCCCTCAATGCCAGCAATAAACACGGGCCGGCCCGAAGCCTGCGCAGCTGCGGCCACCTGGCCGGGTAATGGGCCACCACCGGCGATGATTCCTAATGGGCTCATTCACATGTTCTTTTTTGTAAAAAATGCCTGCCCCAGACTTGATCAGGGGAACCAAAAAACTTTTGGAACTTCGGGACATGGGCGTTAACGCCGCCACAGCCCATGGCCAGAAGTTCAAAGTTTTTTTGCTTCTTTTTGTTCATAAAAGCTTGCCCTCGGCCTTGAGCTGGGGGAAGACCTTACTCTTCTTCGCCGGAAACATTCGTAAGAATCCCATGCCTTGAAGGCGTAGCAATAAACGCCAGCATATCCTTAACATACGCATCCTCGGCCTGCGCGGTCAGCTCGGCCACGCGGTCGGCAAACACGCCCGGCCCGCAAAACAAAAACTTATACGCATTATTCACCGCATGCAGCTGCGCCTTTTCCAGCCCGCGCCGCTTCAGCCCGATCAGGTTAAGCCCCAGCAGCTCAGCCCTGGTGCCAAACACTCGCGCATAGGGGATCACATCGCGCGTCACCCCGGTCAGCCCGCCGACCATGGCGCCTGCCCCCACCCGCACAAACTGCAGCACCGCCGCATTGCCGCCGATAATCGCCCGGTCGCCCAGCTCCACATGCCCGCCAAGCGCCACGTTGTTGGAGATGAGTACCCCATCCCCAAGCACACAATCATGCGCCACATGCACCGTCGCCATCAGCAGGCAGTCAGCGCCAATCCGCGTAATCCCGGCCCCGGTCACCGTGCCGCGATGAATGGACGCATGTTCGCGGATCTGCGTGCGCGCCCCGATCACCGTCTCGGTCTCCTCGCCCTTATATTTCAAATCCTGCGGCGGCAGCCCGATGGTGCTGAACGGGAATATCTTAACGCCTTCCCGCAAAATCGTATGCCCATCCACGGCGACGTGGCTGACCAGCTCAACCCCATTCTCCAGCACCACATGGGGGCCAACCGTACAGAACGGGCCAATTTTCACGCCCAGGCCGAGCTTGGCATCGGAATCGACGATCGCCGAAGGGTGGATCTGCGTCAGCACGATGCGTTTTAACCTCTGTTAATGCAGCCCCGCTTTACGCGGCGCGGGAGCGGCCGCCAAGTCAATCATTATTTCCGAATATGTCTCCGGAATATTTTGATTTTAAAAGATTAAACTGGCTTGACCTGATCCATGATCATCGCCGTGATTGAGGCTTCCGCCACAACCACGCCCTCAACCCGCGCCACGCCATCAAACTTCCACACCTGGCCGCGCCGGCGCTCCTTGGTCATGGTCAGCCGCAGCGTGTCGCCCGGCGTTACCGGCTTGCGGAATTTCGCATTCTCGATGGACATGAAATACACCACCGGCATGCCCGCCTCGGGCCCCAGCGTGGAAATCACCAGCCCCGCCGCCGTCTGCGCCATGGCTTCCACAATCAGCACGCCCGGCATAACGGGGTGCCCCGGGAAATGCCCCTGAAAGAACGGCTCGTTCATCGTCACATTCTTGATGCCGACAGCCGAATGGTCCCAGCGCACGTCCACCAGCCGGTCCACCAGGAGGAACGGATAGCGATGCGGGATCATCGTCAGTATGTCTTTGGTCTCGATCAGCGCCACATCAACGGGCGGCAAATCCTTCGTCTCACTCATCGTCAAATCCCCGTTTTAGGTACAGCGCGGCCGCTTTGGGCCAGTTTGCGGAGGGTGATCACCTCCCGGAAATAGTTCTTGGCCCCCTGCGCCGGGGACCCCAGTACCTCATCACCCGCCGGCACATCCTGCATCACGCCCGCCTGCGCGCCGATGCGCGCCCCGGCACCTATCGTGAGGTGCCCGGTCAACCCGGCCTGCGCAGCAATCATCACGCCCGGGCCAATCTGCGTCGAGCCCGACACGCCGGCCTGCGCGATGATAACGCTGTTCGCGCCAATATTCACATTATGCCCGAGCTGCACCAGATTATCGACATGCACCCCCGGCCCGATCACCGTATCCTGGGCTGAGCCGCGATCGATCGTCGCATTTGCCCCAATTTCCGCACCATCGCCGATCAGCACCCGGCCCAATTGCGGCACCGGCGTAAACCCGGCCTTGGAAATGGCAAAGCCAAACCCATCCTGGCCAATGCGCGCGCCCGGATAAATCGTCACGCGATTTCCCAGTATCGCATGGCTCAACGTTACCTGCGCATGGATACGGCAATCCCGCCCGATGATCACCCCCGGCCCCACATAGGTCAGCGGCCCGATACTGGTCCCAGCACCGATTATAGCACCCGCCGCAATCACGGCATTCGCGCCGATTTCAACCCCATCCTCAATTTCCGCCGCGGGGTCGATCACCGCACTGGCATGCACGCCAGCTTGCGGCGCAGGATACGGATGAAACAGCGCCGAAACCTTCGCCCAGCCCACATAAGGCTCGGGCGTGGCCAAAGCCACGCAGCCCACGGGCACTTTCCCGGCGAAATCCGGATGCACTATCACCGCACCGGCCTTGGTTTCGGCCAGCAGCGGCGCATAGCGCTTGTTATCCAGAAAACTCACATCCTCTGGCCCGGCGCTCTGCAACGGCGCCACACCACGGATCAACCTGCCGCCCTCCTCCGCCACCTCAGCCCCCAAAAGTGCCGCGATGGCGGCAAGGCTGTGCGGCCCGGTGCGCGCGAAAAACCGCGCATCACCGGGTTTGGCGGCAGTCTCCATGCCTGTTACTGGCCCTGGCTCTGGTCAGCGCTTTGGTCAGGCGGGGTAATCGCCATGCCCGGCGTCACCACCGAAGGCGGCACTTTAACGCTCGGCAGCAGCTTGTTCAGCTCCACCACGGTCTCATCGGTCAGATCGAACGCGGCGATATTCAGCACAACCTGCTCGCGATGCAGGATCAGGTTCATCTGATGCGCCTGCGCCTCCTGGCGAATAATGCCGATCAGTTCAGCCTCGATCTGCCCAAGCGCGGCCTGGCCGGAATTCTGAATAGCCTGGCCCTTCTGCTGGAACTTGGTCTGGGCAGCGCCGACCTCATTCTGCCAGCCCTGCACCTTCTTATCGAAATCAGCCGCGGAGATCTTGCCGCGCTGGGCCAGAATCTGCTGCTGCTCGGCCTGCAAACCGGCCTGCGCCTTCTCCTCATCCGCCTTCAACACGGACTGGCGCTTCTGAATCTCGGCCTGCACGCCTTGGGCGGCGGTCGATTTCTGCATCACATCGGGCACCGAAAGCACACCGATAATCGCGGTCGGCGGCGCGTTCTCCGGCGGCAACGGCGGCAAAGAGGGAATTTGCGGCTGGGCCGGCTGGGCTTGCGCCTGCGGTGCAGGTGCCTGGGCCGAAGCTTGGGCCGGAGCCGGGGAGGCAGCCGGCGGCGGCGAAGCGCTGGGCGGCATGAAATAACCGGAGCCCGAGGACTGCGCCTGGGCCGCCGGAGCGGCACCAAGGGTCAGAACAGGCAGGATCAGAGCAAAACGATGAAAAGCTGACACTTAGAACCTCGTACCAAAAGAAACGCGGAATTGCTGAGTCTGGTCGCCCGACTGCTTCACGATAGGATCGGCAAGCGAGAGATTGATAAGCCCGAACGGCGTGTTCCAGGACACACCCACGCCCACGCCCACGCGCGGGCCGGCTGCGTCCACAAGCCCCTGGCCGGCAATGGCGTTTGCCCCCCAGAGCGAGCCGGTATCGACAAAGGCGAAGCCGGTGATGCCGAGATCTTTCGAAACGGGGAGCGGGAAATGCAATTCAGTGCTTTCCGACCACATATAACGCCCGCCGATCTGCCCGCCGGTCGCGGTCTGGGTACCGCTGCTGGTGGCCGGCAGCGCATAAGGCCCGATGCCGCCATCGGCAAAGCCGCGCAAACTATCACCGCCGAGGAAGAACCGGTCCTCGATCTTATCGTCATAGCCCATGATATCTTTCAGATACCCGGCCGAGCCGCTGAATTTAAGCACCCAGCCCGGGTCGCCGAACACATGCTCCAGCGGGATGTAATAGGACACATCCGGCGACAGGCGGATATATTTGGCATTGCCGCCGAGACCCGCAAAATCCACCGTCAGATTGACGAGCAGGCCCGAGGTCGGGTTTTGGTCGTCATCGAGATAATCGAAGCTCAGCGTCTGGCTCAATTGCGACAACGAGGAATAGCCCTGCTCGTTGTTGATATACAGATTCTGTGAGCTGCCGGTGGCGATGTCATAAATATCGCGCTCGCTCAACGTATAGGTGAAGCTCTGCGTGACATGACTGTTGAACCGGTAGCCCAGGCGCAGATCGCCGCCCATCGAGCTTTCGGAATAGGCATAGCTCTGCCCGGCCGAAGTGTAGGAATCCGTCACTGTCCGGAACAGATCGCCCCCGGCGATCAAATTGCGGTCAAGGAAATACGGGTCCGTGTAGCCCAGGTTGATCTGCGTGCCGCGCTGCGCGAGCAACGCGTTAATGGAGGCATTATCGCCGGTGCCGAGAATATTATTCTGGCTCAACCCGGTATTCACCAGCGCGCCGAGCGAGGATGAATAACCGCCGCCGAGCGAGAACTGGCCCGTCGCCTGCTCCGTTACCGCCGTGTTCAGCACCACCTGGTTGGGCGTGCTGCCTGGGCTGGTGGTCAGCTTCTGGTCCTTGAAGTAGCCGAGATCCTTCAAATTCTTCGTGGAATCATCGATCTTGGTCTGGTTATAGGCATCGCCCTCGGCCACGGTCAGCTGGCGGCGGATCACCTTGTCCTGGGTCCTTGTATTGCCGGTAATATCAATCCGCTGGATCCACACGCGCGGCCCGTTCACCACATTCAGCGTGATCGTCAGCGTGTGGTCCTTCGGGTCGGTCTCCACATCCGGGTTAACGGTGGCAAAGGCATAGCCCATGTCCAGCGCCTTCTTGTTCAGCGCCGTAATGCCTTCCTGCAGCGCATCGCCATCGAACCAGTCGCCGGCCGAAAGCGGCACCAGCCCGCGCAGATCCTTATCCTGCAGCGTACGGATACCCGACACGATGGTCAGCGACTTCACCTTGTAGCGCGGCCCTTCCTGGATCGCGTAGGTCAGGTAAAAGCTCTTGCGGTCAGGGCTCAAATTCGCATTGGCGCTGATAATCTGCATATCGGCATAACCCTTATGCAGATAGAATTTATGCAGCAGATATTCGTCATACTCGACGCGGTCGGAATTATAGCTGGTCGAGCCCGAGAGGAACCGCCACCAGTAATACTGCCGCGAGGAGACAATCGTGCGCAACGCGCCCTGGCTGAAATGCTGGTTGCCGGTGAACAGCACACGGCTGAGCTTGGGCTCCGTGCCGTCAACACAATTGAACACGACATTGACGCGGTTATCGGAGAGCTTGATCACGCTCACGGTGACCTGCGCGTTGTAATAGCCTTTTTTGGCATAGGCCGCGAGCAGCGCGCCACGGTCGGCCTCAGCCGCCTCCGGGGTATACACGGAATTGGGCTGCAGGCTCACCGCCGCCTTGGCATCCTTGTCCGCGACCGATTTATTGCCTGAGAAAAACACCTGGGTGACGGTCGGGTTCTCGGCCACGTTCACATCGAGCCCGTTTCCGTCCCGGGTGATATGCACGGTCTGGAACAGGCCCGTTGCGTACAAAGTCTTCACAGACTGGTCGATCTGCTGCTGGTCGAACGGATCGCCGACCTGCACCACCATATAGGCGGTTACGGTCGAGGTCTCGATGCGGCGGTTGCCGATAACGTTGATCGCCGAAATGGTTCCGCCGGGCGTAACCTTGTTGCTGGGCCGATTGGCCAGGCTGGGGGCTGGCTGGGCCCCCGCGCCGGAGGCGTTCTGCGCTCCTGCACCGGGGGCGCTCTGCGCCAAAGCGGTGGCGGCGCGCGGAGAAGGTGCCGCCAGCATGGCTGGCAACAGGCAAACGGACGCCAGAAGGACGGAGCGCGGCTTAAGCAATCGATATCTCCCAACCCAATTAGAATCCCCGGTTAACCAGGAGTCCCGTCGCGAGGCGTTTGGCACGGGTCACGCCACCCGGCAAGGTTACCCGGACGTTTCTAAAGTAAATGCGTCAGCCAGGCGACCGCACCGAGCCGCGACAGATCGTTGAACGTGGTCACCAGGAACAGCGTCAGGATCAGCGCGGCGCCAAACCGCAGGCCCATATCGCGCACCTTCTCGGAAACTTTGCGCCGCGCCACGGCTTCCCAGCCGTAAAACAGCAGGTGCCCGCCATCGAGGATGGGGATGGGAATGAGATTGACCAGCCCAAGGTTGATCGAGAGAAACGCCAGCAGATCGAGCAGAGGCGCCCAGCCCATGGCTGCCACCTGGCCGGTCACCTGGGCAATGCCTATGGGGCCTGAGAGATCCGAGAGCCCTTTATGCTGGAAAATCAACATGCCCATCTGCGTGCCCCAGCTGGCGATCACAGCCCCAGTCTGGTGAAACGCCGCAACGATGGCCGGGCCCGGCAAGAGCCGCGTAAACGTGGGTGCCGCCGTCACGCCCAGCCGGCCGATGCTGGTCCCATCCACGGTGGCGGAACCGATCTGAACCGATTCGGTAAACTTCTGCCCGGCCCGCCCGATGGTGAAATCCAGCTCGGTATTGGGATGGCCCGTTACAATTTGCTGCAAGTTTGAGAAATCGCGCACCGGCGCCCCGCCGATGGCCAGCACCCGGTCGCCGGGCAGCAAATGCGCGGCGGCCGCGGCAGAATGCGGATCGACACTGGCAAACAGGGCCGGGGTGCTCGGCTGGCCGGCGCTCACGAACAGCACGGCATACAGCACCACGGCAAGGGCGAGGTTAGCCAGCGGCCCGGCCGCCACGATCACCGCTTTGGAGCTCAACGTGGCACCGGAGAAGGAGCCCGGCGGCGACGGCGCTTTATCCTCCGCCTCGCCCCAGCCCTGCATCTTCACGTAACCGCCCAGCGGCAGCGCCGAGAGCTGCCACACCGTGCCCGATTTCGCTTTGTATTTCAGCAGTGCCGGGCCAAAGCCGAGCGAAAACACCTCGACCGTCACCCCCTGGCTGCGCGCGGCGGCATAATGCCCCAGCTCATGGATGAAGATGAGAACACCGATGCTGACGGCAAAACCGGCAATCTGGTAAAAACTATGCAGCATCAGGCGGCCTTCTCTGCGGTTAGCGCCCGGGCCTGGCCACGCGCCTCGGCGTCCAGCGCCAGCACGGCTTCCAGATCATCCACCGGCGGCGCGCCCAAACGCCCCATTACAATTTCAACGATACGGGCAATGTCGAGAAACCCGATTTTGCGTTCCAGAAACGCCGCCACCGCAATCTCATTGGCGGCATTGAGCACCGCCGGCGCGCCATGCCCCGCCTGCAACGCCTCACGCGCCAGCCGGAGTGCGGGGAAACGCACCTCATCGGGCGCAAAAAACTCAAGCCTGGCCGCCGCCGCCAGATCAAGCCGCGGCGCCTTCGTGGCAATACGCTGCGGCCAAGCCAGGGTATGGGCAATAGGAATGCGCATATCCGGCGAGCCGAGCTGCGCCAGCACCGAGCCATCGGCGTAGCAAACCATGCCATGGATGATCGATTGCGGATGCACCAGCACCTCGATCCGCGCGGAACTCAATCCAAAAAGTCTTGCAGCTTCAATAATTTCCAGACCCTTGTTAAACATGGTCGCGGAATCAATGGAAATCTTCGCGCCCATCGACCAAACCGGATGGCGCAAAGCCGCCTCACGGGTAATCCCGCGCATCTCTTCCAGGGAATATTTGAGGAACGGCCCGCCCGAAGCGGTCAGAATGATTTTCTCAACGGATTTTCCATTGCCGTCCGCCATCGCCTGAAAAATCGCATTATGTTCAGAATCAACGGGTAACAGCGTGGCATTGGCCTCTTCAATGGCGCGGAGGAAAACATCTCCCGCGGAAACCAGCGCCTCCTTGCAGGCAAAGGCAATCGCCCCGCCATGCCGCACGGCGGCCAAGGTCGGCTCCAGCCCGGCGATGCCGGTAATGGCGGACATCGTCCAATCCACCTTGCGCCCAGCCGCCTCCAGCACGGCATCGCGCCCGCCGGCCACCGCCAAATTCTCCCCCCCCAAAGCCTCCCGCAGCGCGGGCAGCAGGGATTCATCGGAGATCACGGTAATCGAAGGCCGGAACTGCTTCGCCTGGGCTGCCAGCAGCTCAACATTGCGCCCGCCAATCAGCGCGCAAACCTCATAAAGCCCGGGGTTTTCTGCTATAAGATCAAGAGTTTGCGTGCCCACACTGCCAGTGGACCCGAGGATCGTAATCCGCTTCACTGCCATAAATTCCCTCCTTGCACGCATAACGCCAGCAGCGCCGCCACCGGGGCAGCGGCCAGAAACCCATCGAGACGGTCAAACAGCCCGCCATGGCCGGGGATGGTCCGGCCCGAATCCTTAACGCCCAGTCTGCGCTTGATCGCGCTCTCCAGCAAATCCCCCGCCTGCGCGCAGAGCGAGAGCAGCGCCCCCGCCGCAAAAGCCGCAACAGACAACCCGCCCGCCAGCACCAGCCCAATAACCGCCGCCGCCAGCAGCCCGCCGATGGAGCCGCTCCAGGTCTTACCCGGCGAAATCCGTGGCGCCAGTTTCCTGCCGCCAATCAGGCGTCCGGCCATATAGGCGCCGATATCCGTGCCCCACACCACCAGAACGAGGAAAATCGTATCGTCCAGCCCGGACGGTAGTTGGCGCAACCAAAGCAACGCAATCCCGCCAACCCCCGCATAGGGCACGCCATACCCCGCAAACCGCCCCAGCCAGAGGCTCATCCCCAGCCACAACACCGCCACAGCCACAAGCCCATACACCGGCCCAGCCACAATCACGGCAGCCCAGACCACCGCCAGCACACCTGCGAAAACATAAGGCCGCGCAACCTTGGCAAGCGTGCCCCATTCCCAGCCCAGCCCCGCCATGGCCACCAGGAGCAGCAACTCCCAGGCAACGCCGCCGCGCCAGGCACAAACCACCGCCAGCGGCGCCAGCACCAGCGCCGAGGCGGTACGGGTTCGCAAATCCGACCACCGCGGATCGATTTGTTTTTCCGCCATATCAGACAGGGCGGGCACCAAAACGCCGTTCCCGCGTGGCATAATCCTCAAGCGAAGCAGCAAAATCCGCCGCCCCGAAATCCGGCCACAGCACCGGAGAGAACAACAGCTCGGCATAGGCCAGCTGCCACAGCAAAAAGTTCGAAATCCGCCGCTCGCCCGAGGTGCGGATCAACAAATCCGGGTCAGGAATCCCATCGGTGGACAGCAGCCGGGCAAATTTCTGCTCCGTCAGCTCCTCAGGCGGAATGCCCGCCTCCATGGCCTTGCGCGCGGCATTCACAATGTCGGCCCGCCCGCCATAGGAGAGCGCCATAACCAGCACCAGCCGGTCATTCTCGGCGGTCTTGGTCTCGGCCGCCTCCAGCTCGGCAGCCAGCACCGGGCCAAAACGCTCGCGCTCGCCGATCACCAGCAGCCGCACCCCCTGCTCATGCAGCTCTTTCAGCTCGCTGCGCAGGTAATGCTTCATCAAAAACGTAAGGTCCGCCACCTCTTCGGCTGGGCGCGCCCAGTTCTCCGAGGAAAACGCAAAAAGGGTGAGGTAGTGCACCCCGCTGCTGATCGCGGCCTCGATGGCCCGGCGCACGGCTTTCGCCCCCTCGCGGTGCCCAGCCACGCGCGGCAGGCCACGGGCGGCGGCCCAGCGCCCATTGCCATCCATAATAATGGCGACATGGCGCGGAATAGGGTGGGAGGAGATGTCAGCCATCAGAATGATCTACCATCAGACCTGACGAATGTCCTTTTCCTTATCGGCCAGGCTGATATCGAGGCGCTTGATGTAGTCATCGGTGATTTTCTGCACCTGCTCCAACCAAACCCGCTCATCATCCTCGGAAATCTCGTGCTTCTTCTCCAGCGCCTTGATCTGCTCCATGCCGTCCCGGCGCACGCCACGCACGGCGATACGCGCCGCCTCGGCATATTTGCCCGCCGTCTTGGCCAGCTCATTGCGGCGTTCCTCGGTCAGCACCGGCAAAGGCACACGCACAATCTGCCCATCCGGCTGCGGGTTCAGCCCCAGCCCGCAATCGCGGATCGCCGCCACCACGGAATTAACCATCGAGCGGTCCCACACCTGCACGGTAATCATCCGCGCTTCCGGCACGGCCACGGTCGCCACCTGGTTGATCGGCATATACTGGCCGTAAGCCTCGACTTTTACCGGGTCCAGCAGCGCCGGGCTGGCGCGGCCGGTGCGCAACCCGCCAAATTCGCGCTTCAACACATCCAGCGCGCCATCCATGCGGCGGGTAATATCGGTTTTAATATCGGCAAGGTCGGCCATGGGAAGTCCTCAGCTCGGTTCGGAAATGCGGGTGAACAGCCCCTCGCCGCGCATGACAGCGGCAAAAGCACCAGGGGCATGAATATTAAAAACGATAATCGGCAGCTTGTTTTCGCGGGACAGCGAGATGGCCGAGGCATCCATGACGTTCAGATCGCGCGCCAGAACATCCAGATACGTCAGCTCCTTATAGCGCTTGGCGTCCTTCACCTTGCGCGGATCGGCGTTATAAACCCCATCCACCTGCGTACCCTTGAGAATGCAGTTGCAGTTCATCTCAGCCGCGCGCAGGGCCGCCGCGGTGTCTGTGGTAAAAAACGGATTGCCCGTGCCGGCGGCGAAAATCACCACCCTGCCCTTTTCCATATGCCGCATCGCGCGCCTGCGGATATACGGCTCGCACACCGAGGACATCGGGATGGCGGTCTGCACCCTTGTCGGCACATCCAGCTTCTCAAGTGCTGACTGCATGGCCAGCGCGTTCATCACGGTCGCCAGCATGCCCATATAATCAGCCTGGGCCCGGTCCATACCAGCCGAGGCCCCGGCCACCCCCCGGAAAATATTGCCCCCACCGATAACGAGGCAAACCTCCACCCCGAGGGCGATCACATCCCGCACATCGGTGGCAATGGCCTGCACCATCCCGGTATCGAGCCCGTAATCGCGCTCACCCATAAGGGCCTCGCCCGAAATTTTCAGCAGCACGCGCTTATATTGCGGATTCTGGGTCATGGCCTCGCTCATACATTCGCTCATACATTAAGGGCGGCGTCAGGCAAAATGCCAGGCGCCGCCCGGTTTTAGCTCAAGCTCGCGAGTCGGTTACACACCAGCGGCGGCGGCAACCTCGGCAGCGAAGTCGGTAACCTCTTTCTCGATGCCCTCGCCGAGGCGGAAGCAGACGAAGCGGTTAAGCTCGGCCCCGGCCTTCTTCACGACGTCCTTAACCTTGGACTCGCCATCATGCACCCAGACCTGCTCCAGCAGCACCACATCGGCGTAGTATTTCGCCACCTGGCCCTGCACCATCTTCTCGATAATGTTGTCGGGCTTGCCGGAGGCGCGCGCCTTCTCGACGAGAATGTTCTTCTCGCGCTCAAGAGCGGCCGGATCGACCTCGGCAATGGTCAGCGCCGTGGTGGCGGGGGTAGCGGCGACATGCATGCCAACCTGGCGCCCAAGCTTCTCAATCGCCTCATCAGCGTTCCCGGACAGGCCAACAATTACGCCGATTTTGCCCAGGCCCGGTTTAACGGCGTTATGGATATAGGCCGCGGCAACGCCGCCGGGCACTTCAATCACAGCCACGCGGCGGACCGAAATATTCTCGCCGATGGTGGCAATCTGATGCACGGTTTCTTCCGCCACGGTGCGGCCGGTACCGGGATAAGCGGCGGCCTTGATGGCCTCCACATCTTCACCCACGGTCAGCGCAACCTTGGCGACGTTCTCCACAAAGTTCTGAAAAACCTCGTTGCGCGCCAAAAAATCGGTCTCGGCATTAACCTCGACCAGCGCAACCTTGCCGGCGCTCAGCGCCACGGCCACCAGGCCCTCGGCGGCCACACGGCCGGATTTCTTCGCGGCGGCCGAAAGCCCCTTCTTGCGCAGCCAGTCGATGGCGGCCTGCACGTCGCCATCGGATTCAACCAGCGCCTTCTTGCAATCCATCATGCCGGCGCCACTCGTCTCGCGCAGGTCTTTGACCAAGGCAGCGGTAATTTCAACCATGTTTCTGCTCCTCAATGTACGTGTGCGCGCAAGGGTTTTCCCCTCGCGCGCATAATTCAGTTTTTAAAGCCGGGGGCGCGAGGCCCCTGGAGAAAAATCAAGCTCTAATTTAAGCCTGGGCAGGAGCCTGTTCCGGAGCAGGAGCCGGGGCTTCGGCCACAACCGGCTCCGGCAGCGCTTCCAGCACCGGCACGGCGGCCGCGCCCAGATCAACGCCCGAGGAACCCAGCTCAGCCGAAATACCATCCAGCACCGCGCCCGAGATCAGGTCGCAATAAAGGGTGATGGCGCGGATCGCGTCGTCATTGCCCGGCACCGGGAAGGTCACGCCGGAAGGATCGGAGTTGGAGTCCAGGATCGCGATGACCGGAATGCCCAGCTTGTTGGCTTCCTCGACCGCCAGCTTCTCCTTGTTGGTGTCGATGATGAACAGGATATCCGGCAGACCGCCCATATCCTTAATCCCACCCAGCGCGCGCTGCAGCTTCTCACGGTCGCGCGTCATGTTCAGGACTTCTTTTTTGGTGAAGCCATGCGTCTCGCCGGCCAGCAGCTCGTCCATCTGGCGCAAGCGCTTGATGGAGCCGGTGATCGTCTTCCAATTGGTCAGCATGCCGCCGAGCCAGCGATGGTTGACGTAATACTGGCCGCAACGCTCAGCGGACTCAGCCACATAATCAGCAGCAGCACGCTTGGTGCCTACGAACAACACGCGGCCACCGGCAGCGGTTACATCGCGCACAGCTTTCAGGGCGCGCTCCAGCAGCGGGGCGGTTTGCTGCAGATCGATAATATGCACCTGGTTGCGAATGCCGAACAGGTACGGCGCCATGCGCGGGTTCCAGCGGCGGGTATTATGGCCAAAATGCACGCCAGCTTCGAGCAGGCCGCGCAGAGAAACATCGGGTAGTGCCATGTGGCAGACCTCTTTCCTAAACAATCCGGTTATATCCTCCGCGGGGGAAGTATTTTGCGCCGGCACCGGAGCAAAACACCGGATTTCTCAGGATGAACCCAGGAAAGCCCCCGCGTGTGAATTTGCCCACAACATGCGGACGGGGCGGCATATGGCGCAAAGGGGGGAAAAAGGCAAGTATGCCACACATCCAAGGGAAACCGGGAGCCTCTAAATATGAGCGTGGCCATATGCGTAATTGATGCCATCCATCTCAACCCATACGGCTATCGCCTCTTTCGCATTGGCAAGCGCCTCTTCCAGCGTGTCACCCCTGGAAAAACAGCCAGGCAGATCGGGCACCACAACGCCGAATGCAGTGGTCTCTGTGCCCGGCTCGATGGCAACAGGAAAACGCATGCTCATATCTTAACTCCCGCCGCCTTGGCGATGGCGGCAACTATTTTTCCCCCCGGCGTCGTGATCGAGCTGCACAAGCCGCTCGATGTGGATGCCTTCATTGCACTCGGCTGCGTGATGCTAAGCAAATATACGGTCACATGGCACAACACCGGCAATCAGCTGGTCGAAGCCGATGGCGATGCAGCCTGGGCCGAACATTACACCATCTCCTCCCATCGCATCGCTGCAGATGACACGGGACCGGAGCGCGATTTCGTTGCGTCCGGGCGCTATATCGACCGCATGGAACGGCGTGACGGCGGATTGCCCGGCGCATCATGCTCGTCGACTTTACCCGCCTCGATCCAAACCCGCCGCAGGCGCTTTCCGCCGGCAGCCCCTCCGGCGAAGGAAATCGTAACGACCTGTCCTATGCCATGCGCCCAAAAGGCTGAACCAGCATATGCGAAGCGTTCGCGAGGGCTGCTCGCGGTGCGCACGTTGGTCCGTGCGCACCGGAGCACAGCCCAACCGCGCCAAATTTCCGCCAGAACGTGTTTTACGCCAGCAACGGCCCCCACGATGGATCAGACGCATAGCTCGGCGTGCTCACCCGCTGCTCATTGAATCCATCAATGCCGATGGTGGAGAGATGATCGCCAGTGCCATCGCCCTGCGGCGTCTGGCGGTAGAACATGATCACCCTTCCATTCGGGCAGAAGCTGGCGCTCCCCACCAGATAGCCCTGCGCCAGAATGCGCTCGCCTGTGCCATCCGGCGCCATAACGCCAATGGTAAAGCCACCGACCTCGGAGCCCCAGAACGTATAGGCAATAAGATCGCCACGCGGCGACCAGCACGGCTCGGCATAATGCCCTTGGCCAAACGAGATGCGCTTGGCCCCCGAGCCGTCCGCGCCCATCACAAACAGCTGCTGGCTGCCGTCACGGTCAGATTCAAACACAATCTGACTGCCATCCGGCGAGTAGCACGGCGCGACATTGATCGAGGAACCATCCGTAAGCTGCACCGGTGAGCCACCATTTGCCCCGACCTTTACAATAGCGGCGCCGCCATGGCCTGAAACCGACATCAGCAGCGAATTGCCATCTGGCGAAAAACGCGGCCCGAGCGTCATCTCGCCGAACGCGCCGACGAGCCGTTTCGTGCCGCTCTGCAGGTCAAACGTATAAATCCGCGGGTTGCTGCCCTCAAAACTGCAGAACGCGAGCTGCTGGCGCGAAGGGTTATACGCCGGAGATACCGCCATGGACGAACCATCGGTCAGGAACTGGATGTTGGCACCATCGTAATCCATAACCGCAAGCCGGCGGATCGGCGAGGTCTGCGGCCCGGATTCCGAGATAAACGCCACGCGGCTGTCAAAATACCCCTTATCGCCGATCATCTGCTGGTAAACGGTATCGGCGATAATATGCGCAATCCGGCGCCAATTGCCCCCCGTGGTGGTATAGGCCGTGCCCTGCACCTGGCTCTGGCTCTGCACACTCCACAACCGGAATTCCACCCGCACCTGTCCGCCGCCCTGGTCGGACACATCGCCGGTGATGATGCCCTGCGCCCCGAGCAGGGTCCAGTTGGCCCATACCGGCGTGCCGTTGGTGATGGAATTGGGCACAAAGCTCGACGGATCGATGCTGCGGAACAGGCCGGAATGGTTGAGGTCATCCGAAATCACCTGCGTGATCTGCGCCCCGACACCCTGCGTATCGAACGGGGTGATCGCGATGGGGATGGGTGCGGTCTGCGCCCCGCTCACCGAGATGGGTGCGCTGGAACCGCCAGCCGCGGGGGCGGCCGGTGGCGGAGCGCCGCTGGAATCGCCCCCAACCATGCTTTGCGCCAAAGCGGGCGCGCCGATGAGGGTGGCAGCACCGGTGCCAATCAGGCGGCGGCGGGAATAGGGTGGCAATTTCAACATGTCAGCTCCCAGTTACAGCGAGAATCGGCGAGACTCGGAATATAAAACCCAGCACTGCCCACCATATTGGAAGGCCGCGGTAAAGTTACACCTTGATAATTCGATGAAGGATGCTTCCCTATCAAGGCAATCTCGTGGCAAGCTCGCAACAAAATGATGGCGGCCCTTCAATCCTCAACAGTAACGACGAATTCGTGCTCATGCCCCAGCATGGCGGGCGGCAGAGGCAAAGTGGCGCATTCAGGGGCCAGCGCGACGGTAATCGCGCGCTGGACGAAATGCGCATAGCTCGCATTGTGCAGGTCACCGGTATTTTGCGGCGCCACTACCGCCTTGCGCACCGTGCCGCCGGCGTCAGTGGTCAGGTCCAGCAGCACCAAGGGAATGGGCCGCATGGCGCCGTCATCGCCCCACATGCCGCCTGAGGCCTGCTCGCTGGCATACCAACATTTGCGGAGGTGCTGCCCGACCGCGATCTGCTCGGCATCGGATAATTGAAGGTTATCCGACTGATCCACCGCCTGTTGCACCGGGTCTTTCGCGCAAGCGGCCAGCCCAGCCATCGCCAGCATTCCCCAAACGACGGGAGCACGGGCGCTGCGCGACTTCATCCTCATTTTGCCCTCAAGGCGAGAATATGAACGTAAACGACTGGTTGGATCCCAGCATATTCGGTGGCAGCGGCAGCGTCGCGCATTGCGCGTTCAGCACCGCGGCCAGGGCCCGCTGGGTGAAAGCGAAATACAGCGGATTGCTCATATCCCCGGTATTCTGCGGCGAGACCTGAGCCACGCGCACTGTGCCGCCGGCATCCGTCGTAACCTGCAGCAGCACCGCGAAGCTGCCGATATTCTGCGCCTCGCCATCGATGTTCCAGCACGGGCGGACATGGTTGCCAATCGCCGCACGATCAGGTCCGGTAAGCCCGGAATTAGACGTGGAGTTGGGCGAGCCGCCAGCGTCGGGGGCGGAATTCTGGTCGGGATTATACACGGCCTTCGGCGGCTGCGTCTGCTTCTGGACCGCATGCTCATTCAGCAGCGTATTAAGCTGCGCCAAGCTCATCACCTGCGGCGCCTTCACATCATGCTGTTGATGCGTCACACTTTTTATTGAAGTCGGCGGCTTCGCCAGCGGCTTTTCCTTCGTGGGCGAGGTGCTTGTCACCTTCTGCGGCGGCACCGGGGGCGGTGGCGGCACGGTCGAGGGCGCGTCGCTCGGCTTGGGCGGTGGCGGCGGTGCGGTCTGGGCTGTCTGCGTGGTGCTCACCGGCGCTTTCGACGGCGGCGGGGGGGGCGGTGGGGGCGGTGGCGCCTCAATGGTCTTCGGCTTGGGCGCATTCACTGATTGCGCGTCCGTTTTATGCAGCACGTCCTTGGCCGTGGCCGCTTGGCTACCCTTCAACGGAGATTTCTGCGGCGCCAGACCGATAATATCCACATCCACATCCGCATCGGATGAGGTGGGCAGCGGCGTGATCGGCAGCGTTATGATCGCGGCAACAATAAGTGCTACGTGGAGAAATCCCGATATATAGGCGCTGCGGCGTAGATCACGGTCCAAGAGTCGACCTCCCTGCCCTTACTGGCTGCCGGGGTTTGCGAGCAAAGCGACTTTGCTGAAACCGCCCTGGGTAATGGTCGCCATTATCTGAATCATCGTCCCATAAGGCACGTCCTTATCGCCGCGCACGAAAATCCGCTGGTCCGGATTATTCTGCGAGGCTGCCTGCAATGTGGCGACGAGATTGGGCAATTCCACCTGGGTGTTGTTCAAAAACGCTTGGCCCTGAGCATTCACCGAAATGGTGATGGGCTTGCTGTCACTCGGCGCCGGCTTGGCATTGGCCTGCGGCAGGTTAACGTTGACGGACGAGGTAATCATCGGTGCGGTGACCATGAAGATGATCAGCAGCACCAGCATCACGTCCACCAGCGGCGTAACGTTGATCTCGGCCATCGGCTTATAGCGTTTTTTGCCGTTGCCCGGCCCGATCATCCCGCCGGCCATTTATTTATGCTCCTCGGTCTGGCGCGAGAGAATGGCGGAGAATTCCGAGCCAAACCCTTCAAGCCGCGAGGCAAAACGGGCGAGATCATTGGAGAGCTTGTTATAGGCCAGCACGGCCGGAATGGCGGCCACCAGGCCGATGGCGGTGGCGAACAACGCCTCGGCAATGCCCGGGGCAACCACGGCAAGGTCCGTATTATGCATCGCGGCGATGGCCGAGAAGGAGTGCATAATGCCCCAAACGGTGCCGAACAGACCAATAAAAGGTGCTGTGGCGCCGACCGAAGCCAGGAAGATCATGAAGCGTTCCAGCCGCTCCATCTCGCGCATGATGGTCACGTTCATGGCGCGGTCCACACGCTCGCGCACGCTGGTCTTGCCGATCTCGGAGCCGGCAATCCGCGCGGTGCGCTTCCACTCGCTCATCGCGGCACCGAACACGGCGGCAATGGGGTGCGTGGGGTCCACGCCCTCACGGTCATAAAGTGTGTCCAGGCTGCCGCCGGACCAGAACTCATCCTCAAAGCGGTTCGCCTCGCGGTTAACCCGGCGCAGGCTTACCGATTTCTCGATGATGATGGTCCAGACCCAGATGCTGGCGATCAGCAGCACGATCATCACGAGTTTGACCACCACATCCGCCTGCAGGAACAGGTTGAGCAGCGAGAGGTTGGCGGCGGCGGGTGCGCCCACAGCGCCTTGCGTTACAGAATCGTCCAATGTCTTACACCCCGTTCAAATTTTCACCCGCGCCGCGAGGCGCTCAAATCTTTAACCGTGCCGCGAAGGCACGAGGAATACGCGCGGCCCTGCCATCGGAGACCCGCGCGCAACCAAGCCCCAGCTCAAGCACGGCGAGCGAGTCGTTGTCTCGGATGAAATTTTGGCGAAGCGTTACGGTGGCCCCGTTGACTGCCGTGAATTTCGTCTCGACGCGGATCAGCTCATCGATGCGTGCGGGGCGCTGATAATGCAGATTGGCGCGATGCACCACAAACATAACGCCAAATTCCGCGATCAACTGCGAATGCGGCGCCCCCATGTCGCGCAAGGCCTCAGTGCGGGCCCGCTCGGCAATGGCGAGGTAGTTGGCATGGTAGACGATCCCGGCGGCATCGGTGTCCTGGTAATAGATACGGGTGGTATAAATATAAATCATCGCAGCGGCCTATGGCGGCGGAAAGGGGCGATTCTGTGGCACCCGGCCGGGCACCTCCGCCGTCATTGCGAGCGAAGCGTGGCAATCCATCTTTCTCGCCGCCGATAGAAAGATGGATCGCCACGCTTCGCTCGCGATGACGGCGTTCCTCCACCCTGTCATCCCGCCACCACCGTCATGCTCGAGAAAGCGGGCATCCTTCGCGGGCCACCCGATCCGAGAAACATTTCCCCAGTTCGACTGAAACCACTTCCCTGCCCGGCCAACCTCAGAACCACGCTTTGAAAAACGGGGGACCCTACTCCCCCAGCAAATCCATCTGATCCGGCCGCGCCTTAGGCGCCTCCAACCCCAGATGCCGCCACCCCGGCTCGCCCAACATCCGCCCCCGCGAAGTCCGCAGCAGCAGCCCTTCCTGGATCAGAAACGGCTCCACCACATCCTCCAGCGTATCCCGTGCCTCAGCCAAAGCCGCGGCCAGCGTTTCCACCCCCACCGGCCCGCCGCCATGGTGCTCGGCCAGGCGCCGCAGATAGCGGATATCCATGGCATCCAATCCCTTATGGTCCACATCCAGCCGCGTCAGCGCACCATCGGTCAGCTCGCGGGTAATGGCACCCGTCACCCCAGTCGCGAAATCCCGCACCCGGCGCGTCAGCCGGCCGGCCACACGCGGCGTACCGCGCGAGCGCTTGGCAATCTCCTGCGCCCCCTCATAGGAGAGATCCATATCCAGTTTCCCGGCCAGGCGGATCACAATCCCGGTCAACTCATCAGGCGTATAAAACACCAGCCGCAGCGGAATCCCGAACCTGTCCCGCAAAGGTATGGCCAGCAGCCCGGCCCGGGTCGTCGCCCCCACCAGCGTGAACGGCGGCAAATCAATCCGCACCGTCCGCGCCCCCGGCCCCTCACCAATAATCAGGTCGAGCTGAAAATCCTCCATCGCCGGATAAAGAATTTCCTCGATCGCCGGCTGTAACCGGTGGATTTCATCAATAAACAGCACATCATGCGGCTGCAGATTGGTCAGGATCGCGGCAAGATCCCCGGATTTCTGAATAACCGGCCCGGAAGTCGCCCGAAACCCCACCCCCATCTCCCGCGCCACAATCTGCGCCAGCGTGGTCTTCCCCAACCCCGGCGGACCATGAAGAAGAACATGATCAAGGGCTTCACCACGAGATTTCGCAGCTTGGATAAATATTTTAAGATTTTCCCGGTTCGCTTTTTGGCCGGTAAAATCATCCAGAGACTGCGGACGAAGCGACGCCTCAACCACATCATCGGGAAGTATCTCACCGGAGGTAATACGGTCGGTATCGCTCATTTGGCCAGCGCCTTCAGCCCGCCACGGATCAGCACATCAAGTGCCGCGGTCTCGCCACACTGCTCGATGACCCCTGCCAAGGCGGCTTCTGCCTCCGCACGGCGGTAGCCGAGGTTGAGCAGCGCCGAGAGCGCGTCCGCCGCATGGCCTTTGGGAATGGCCATCGGCAAAGCGGCCATCCCGCCACCCGGCATCACCCCGGCTTTTTCGCGCAGTTCCGTCACCAAACGTATGGCCAGCTTGGGCCCCACGCCCGGGGCACGGGTAAGTGCGGCTTTGTCCTGGGACGAAATAGCGGCGATGAGCTGATCCGGCGACAAAGCCGACAGAATCGCCAGCGCCACCTTGGCCCCCACCCCCTGCACAGTCGTCAACAGCCGGAACCACTCCCGCTCGGAACTGGTCGCAAAACCATACAAAGTGATCGCATCCTCGCGTACCTGCATCTCGGTCAGCAACATCACCACGCCCTCGGGCAACGCCCCCAAGGTACGGGTGGAGCAAAACACCAGGTAACCGACGCCGCCCACATCGACGATGCAGCTAGAGTCGCCAATGGAATCAATGGTTCCGCGCAGCCGCGCAATCATGCCGGCTTCTTCCAGGCGTTATTGGTGGCCCGATGGTGAGCATGGCAGATCGCAACAGCCAAAGCATCCGCCGCATCGGCACGCTTCTGCGCGGCAGCCGGCAGCAACCGGCGCACCATCAGCCCAACCTGCGTCTTATCCGCCCCGCCGGTACCGACCACCGCCAGCTTCACGGTTTTCGCACCATATTCGAACACCGGAATGCCAAGCCGCGCCGGTGCCAACAACGCCACCCCACGTGCATAGCCAAGTTTCAGCGTCGCGGTGGCGTTACGGTTCACATAGGTCTCCTCGACGGCAGCCTCCGCCGGTGCATAACGGCGCAAAATCTCGGCCAATTGGTCGTCGAGTGATTTAAGGCGCAGCGGAACCGATTCGTCACCATCCGTGGCGATCACCCCGTCAGCCACATGGATCAAACGGTTGCCCTCGGACTCGATCACGCCCCAGCCGGTGAACCGCAAGCCAGGATCGATGCCGAGCAAGCGTATCAAGCGGAGAGTTTCGCCAGAACCTCGTCGGAGAGCTCGAAATTGGCATACACGTTCTGAACGTCGTCATCATCTTCCAGAACATCCAGCAATTTCAACACCGAAGCGGCCTTTTCCTCATCCAGCGCCACAGTCATGTTGGGGCGCCATTCGATGCCCGCCTCAGCCGGATCGCCAAATTTCTGCGCCAGCGCGTCCCGCACCGCAAAAAAGCCCTCGATGCTCACCAGCACCTCATGGCCCTCCTCGTTGCTCACCACATCATCGGCCCCGGACTCGATAGCGGCTTCAAGTATGGTGTCAGCATCCACGGACGCCGGGTAGCGCACCGCACCGATGCGGGTGAACATGAAGGACACGGTGTTTGTCTCGCCCATGGCCCCGCCGGATTTATTGAAGGCGGTGCGGATAACAGAGGCGGTGCGGTTGCGGTTGTCCGTGAGCGCCTCCACGATAACCGCCACGCCCGCCGGGCCATAGCCCTCGTAACGCACAGCCTCGTAATTCTCCTGCGCCCCTGCGCCCGTGGCCTTTTTAATCGCACGTTCGACAGTGTCCCGCGTCATGTTCTGCTTCAGCGCCGCCGCCACAGCCGCCCGCAGCCGCGGGTTGAACGCAGGGTCCGGCAGACCCTCCTTCGCCGAAACGGTAATCTCACGGATGAGCTTGGCATAAATGCGCGCGCGCTTGGCGTCCTGCGCACCTTTGCGGTGCATAATGTTTTTAGCGTGTGAATGTCCAGCCATGCGAGCGCTTTAGCATTCCGCTCCGCACTCTGGAAGGCGGGGCACCGGAAGCCGCCACCCAAGCATTGACACATACCGGGGCGTTCTCTATTCCCCCGGCCACCGGGCGCGTAGCTCAGCGGTAGAGCATTCGCTTCACACGCGAAGGGTCACAGGTTCAATCCCTGTCGCGCCCACCAAATTCCAGCAGCATTATTATGTGGTCTCACGTACATAGATGCCCGCGTTCGCGAGCATGACGGTGTAGGGTGGGCCAGGGGTTCCCCCCCCCGGAGCAAAAGTTTTTTGCGCCGCTTTTTTACAAAAAAGCGGCTGCTTACTAATTTCCTACCGCTGCTTTGATCTTATCCAGCAGCCGGTCGCGCGAGGTCAGCGCCTCTTCCAGCAAATTGGCCTGTGCCACCATCAGCACGTGTATTTCCAGCAGGCGGATGCCGGTGGCGGCGTGGAGCAAAAAGGGTTCGAAGCGAAGTTCGTCGTCGCGGGTCATGGCGAATTTGAGCGCGGATGCGAGCGGGGTGTTGGTGGGCAGCATCAGGGGGGCTGTGTCGATTTTGGCAGCCATCTCGCGCAACGGGCGCTTAACGAACACCTCGCGGCCGTAGGGCTGGCTGATGGCCGTGAAGAGCATACGCCGGGAGAGGACGCCGAAGATTTCAGCACCTGAGCGGACGATGAAGCCGGGGAGTGCGGAATTATCGAGAAAGGCGCGTTCGACATCGCCGGTTTTGGTATCGAGGTCGATGGTGTTGTCCCAGCTTGGCAGCTGACCGATGGCACCGGCGTTGACCGTGGAGCTGCCGGCCGCAGCGAGAATCGTGTCGAACATACCCATGGCGCGCTCCCCGGCTTTGAAGGGTGTAACCGGTGAGCAAATGCAGCTTCAGGGTGGTGGCTGGCAAGCGGGGTGGCGCTGAGTTCATCGAATAGTCATTTAATCTGAAACAGAAACAAATAGTTGGTGGGAGGTGTTGATCCAACAGGCGTTCACAGCCGGGTATTCCTGTGTCAGCATCGGTGCATGACAACAACATTCAAACCCGTTCGGCGCCGCCGCGGCTTCACCCATGTTTACACACTTGAGGTGGTGGTGGACGGCATGTTCGCCGATAATTTTGGGACATATAAAACACTTGAGGAAGCGGCCGTCGAGGGTGCGCGGATGGAAGCGGAGCATCGGCTTCCATCGTCCAAGGACAGTATCGGGGATGACTTCTAAAACAAAAACGGCGCCACAAGGGCGCCGTTAAAGTAATGGGAGGCCAGGGCAGGCCTGGCCCTAAACTAAGCAGCCTTAGCCATACCCCGCAGCACGTACTGCAGAATACCGCCGTGCTTGTAGTAATTCACCTCGTCCGCCGTATCGACGCGGCAGAGAAGCTCGACTTCCTTCTTCGAACCATCGGCGCTGGTGATGATCATCTTGATGTCCATGCGCGGGGCGAGCGCGTCCAGCCCCACGATGTCGATGGTCTCATCGCCCTTCAGCCCCAGGCTCTTGCGCGTCATGCCGTCCTTGAACAGCAAGGGCAGCACACCCATGCCAACGAGGTTGGAGCGATGAATACGCTCGAAGCTTTCGGCCACAACCGCCTTCACGCCCAGAAGCATCGTGCCCTTGGCCGCCCAGTCGCGCGAGGAGCCGGTACCGTATTCCTGCCCGGCGATAACGACCAGCGGCACACCTGCAGCCTTATACTTCTCGGCCGCGTCGTAAATCGGCATTTCGGTGCCGCCGGGATAGTATTTGGTGTTGCCGCCCTCGGCCCCGCCCAGCATCTCGTTCTTGATGCGGATGTTGGCGAAGGTGCCGCGCACCATGATGTCGTCATTCCCGCGGCGCGCACCGTAGGAGTTGAAATCCGCCTGGGCGACCTGATGCTCGGACAGATACACACCAGCCGGCGACGACTTCTTGATGTTGCCGGCGGGGGAGATATGGTCGGTGGTGATGGAGTCACCGAGCAGTGCCAGAACACGCGCGCCGTTGATGTCGGTAATGTCCTTCGGCTCCGGCGTGATATTCGCGAAATACGGCGGGTTCTTCACATAAGTGGAACCGGAGGGCCAGGCGTAAGTGTCGGTGCCGCCCGCGACTGCAATCTCCTGCCACTGCTTCGGACCTTTGAACACGTCCGAATAGCGCTCCAGGAACATCGCACGGGTAACCACGGCATGCACCGTATCCTGCACTTCCTTGGTGGTGGGCCAGATGTCCTTGAGGAACACTGGTTTGCCGTCCTTGGAGGTGCCGAGCTGGGCAGTGGTGATGTCCTCACGGATGTTGCCGAAGATGGAATAGGCGACGACCAGCGGGGGCGAGGCAAGATAGTTGGCGCGCACGTTCGCATGCACGCGGCCCTCAAAATTACGGTTGCCCGAGAGCACGGAGGCAGCAACCAGCTTGTTACCTTCGATGGCATCGACAATGGCATCCGCCAGCGGACCTGAGTTGCCGATACAGGTGGTGCAACCGTAGCCAACGGTCTGGAAACCCAGCGCGTCGAGATCAACGGAAAGGTTCGATTTGTCGAGATATTCCGTAACCACCTGGCTGCCGGGGGCGAGCGAGGTTTTAACCCAGGGCTTCGGCGTGAGGCCGAGCGCGTGCGCCTTACGGGCGACGAGGCCGGCTGCGACCATGACATACGGGTTGGACGTGTTGGTGCAGGAGGTAATGGCGGCGATCACGATGTCACCATGGGTGATGGCGTAATCCGTGTCGGCAACCGGGGCTTTCGTGCCAACGGCATCAGCAGCAACGCCCAGGCTCTTGGTCAGCTCGGTGTTGAAGGAGGTGCCGGCGTTCTTCAGCAGCACGCGGTCCTGCGGGCGCTTCGGGCCGGCAAGCGAGGGCTGAACGGTCGAGAGGTCGAGTTCCACGGTATCGGTGAACACCGGGTCTTCGCCGGTGGTGCGCCACAACCCTTGAGCCTTCGCATAGGCCTCGACCAGGCGGATGCGGTGCTCGTCGCGGCCAGAAAGGTGCAGGTAGCCGAGCGTGGCATCGTCCACCGGGAAAAAGCCGCAGGTAGCACCATATTCCGGGGCCATGTTGGCGATGGTGGCGCGGTCGGCAAGCGCCAGCTCGTCCAGGCCTTCACCGAAGAATTCAACGAATTTGCCCACAACCTTCTTGGCGCGCAGCGTCTCGGTAACGGTGAGCACGAGGTCGGTGGCGGTCACACCTTCGGACAGCTTGCCGTAGAGGCGGAAGCCGATCACGTCCGGGATAAGCATGGCGATGGGCTGGCCAAGCATGGCGGCCTCAGCCTCGATGCCGCCCACGCCCCAGCCCAGAACGCCCATGCCGTTAACCATGGTGGTGTGGGAATCGGTGCCGTACAGCGTGTCCGGGTACACATAGGTGGAGCCGCCGTTCTCGGAGGTCCAGGCGACCTGGGCGAGATATTCGAGGTTCACCTGATGGCAGATGCCGGTGTTGGGCGGCACAACGCGAAAATTGTTGAACGCTTCCTGGCCCCAGCGCAGGAAGCGGTAACGCTCGCCATTGCGCTCGAATTCCATCTTGATGTTCTTGTCCAGCGCGTCACCCGTGCCGGAATAATCGACCATCACGGAATGGTCGATGACCAAATCGACGGGGATGAGCGGGTTCACCTTGTCCGGCGCGCCGCCAAGCTTGATCACGCCGTCACGCATCGCGGCCAGATCGACCACGCCGGGCACGCCGGTGAAATCCTGCATCAGAATGCGGGCCGGTTTGAAGGGGACTTCCAGGGTGGAGGAGGCTTTTTCCAGCCAGGCGATGATGGATTTGGCATCATTGACGGTGTAGCTGCCGCCGTTCTCGAAACGCAGGACATTTTCGAGCAGAATTTTCAGGGTTTTCGGCAATTTGGAGATGTCGCCCAGTTTGGCGGCAGCTTCGGCGATGGAGAAGTATTTATAGTCCTTCCCATCGACGGTCAGAGTTTTTTCGGTTTTCAGGCTATCGTGACCGATGGCTGTCATAGGGCAAAACCTTTCTGCATGTTGCCGCTTGCGATTTGCTACTTGCGATTTGTGGGGGCTTAAACCATAGGCGTGGTGGCTAGTCTATTACGTCCAAGAGGATTTTTGCACCTGCTCACAGCCGAAAAACTCTCGATATTCCGTGGTGAGCGGCTGGTTCTTAACGGAATTTCGCTGAAGGTTGCGGCTGGCGGCATGGTTGTGCTGCGCGGGGCGAATGGCGCGGGCAAATCGACCTTGCTGCGCGCACTGGCCGGGCTGACACCGCTGGCAGCGGGCGGGCTGTATTGGGACGGCATGCCGGTGACGGATTTTTGCGCTCATGCGGCGCGGGTGGCGTGGCTGGGGCATCTCAACGCCGTGAAACCAGCGCTTACGGCGGCTGAACATGCGCCGATGGCGGCTTTGGCGGCTGTCGGGCTGGAGCGGTTCGCGGATTTGCCTGCGCGGATGCTCTCCGCTGGCCAGAAACAGCGGCTGGCGCTTGCGCGGGTGGTGGCTTCAGGCCGGGTGCTATGGCTTCTGGATGAGCCGACAACGGGGCTGGATGCGGCTTCCGTGGCGCGGTTCTCCGGGCTCTGCGCGGCGCATCGGGCGGCCGGGGGGATGATCGTGGCGAGCACGCATACGCCGCTTGAGGCTGCGGATGTGCGGGAGCTTATTCTGTGAAGAGCTTGATAGCGCGCGATTTAAAGCTGCTGGTTCGCCAAGGGGCGGATAGCGCCGCGGCGTTGGTATTCTTTCTCATCGCGGGCAGCCTGTTCGCGTTTGCCGTGGGCCCCTCGCCCGCGGTGCTGGCGCATATTGCCGCCGGGGTGGTGTGGGTGTGTGCGCTGCTTGCGGCACTCTTACCGCTGGACCGGGTGTTTGGCCCGGATTTCGAGGATGGCACGCTGGATTTAACGCTGCTCTCGGGCCTGCCGGCCTATGAGGTGGCGCTGGCAAAGGCGGCGGTGCATTGGCTGACCACAGGGTTGCCGCTGCTGGTAATCGCCCCGGTGCTGGCCGTGATGCTGCAACTGCCGGGGGGCGAGATGGGGCTGCTGCTGGCCAGCCTGCTGCCGGGAAGCATGATTTTCTCGTTGCTCGGCACACTGGCGGCGGCGGTAACCTTGGGCGCGCGGCGGGCCTCGGTACTGATGCCGGTGATTACCCTGCCGCTGATGATCCCGGCGCTGATTTTCGGCAGCTCGGTGGCAGGCAGCGCGCATCCGGCGGCGGCGTTTTATATGCTGGGGGCAATTTTTGCGGCGGCTTTGCCGCTGGCGCCGTTAGGGGCCGGGTTGGCGTTACGGGCGGCGGCTGAGTAACTCACCTCGACTCTACCCAGAGTGCCACCGGGCGCGGATGGCATCAAGGACGCTGGCGCGCCGCTAAAGCGGTTGGCTACGCCAATCCTTGACCCCATCCACGCCCGGTGGCTTTGGGAATGTTAGGCCGGAACGGAGGAACAGGTTCATTTGATCGAACAAAGGAACGTTGTTTTCCAAAGCTGTGCGCTGGTTCGAGGTTAAGCGGCGGCCTTCGGCGGCACCAGCGTCTTCAAATCCACGGCCGGGTCGGCCAGCGCCGCCGCGTCCACCACCAGTTTCTCGGCCACCAGTTTTTTGGCGGTGTTGAATTCGGCAACCGCATTCACGCAATCGGCAGCAAGCACCCTGCCCTCTTTCATGTAGAACACGATGAAGGATTCCGGCGTGCGGCCGGGGCGCTGCACGGCATCCTCATAGCCTTGGCTAAGGCCGACGGATTGCAGCTTGTAGTTATACTGGTCCGACCAGAACCACGGTACGGCATTATACGGTGTCGGCGCGCCGTTAATAACCGACGCTGCGACGCGGGCGTGTTCCAGCGCGTTGGGCACGGATTCCAGCCGCAGGCGGCGCCCGCCGACATGCGGCAGCGGAAATTCGACGCAATCGCCAATGGCCAGAATATCGGGGTCTGAGGTCTTGCAGAATTCATCCACGACGATGCCGTTGCCCATGGCCAGGCCGGCAGCCTGCGCCAGCTCAATATTGGGCACCAGCCCGGCGGCAACCAGGACAAGATCAGCTGGGAGTTCCACGCCGCCAGAGCAGCGCACAGCACCCACGCGGGTGCCGTCATGCGAGGCGGGGACAAAACCCTCAACCCCGGTGTTGAAGCGGAATTTGACACCGGCCTTGCCATGCACGCCTTCGTAGAACGCTGACAGCTCGGGGCCAGCAACGCGCGCCAGTGCGCGGGGGGCAAATTCAACGATCTCGACATCCAGCCCGGTTTTAATCGCCACGGCCGCGACCTCCAGCCCAATATACCCGGCGCCGACGATGACCAGACGTTTGCCCGCCACAAAATCGGAGCGGAGCCTATCGACATCGGCGATCGAGCGCATGACATGCAGCCCGCCCAGCTCGGCTCCCGGCAGCGGCAACACACGCGGGCGGCCGCCTGTGGCGAGAATCAGCTTGCCGTAGGTCAGGTGGTTGCCGTCGGCCAGGGCCAGCAAATGATCAACGCGGTCGATGGACGTAACCGTGGTCGAGGGGCGCCAGGTGATGTTGGCCTTGTCATAGGATAACTGACCACGCAGCAGCAGCGATTCCACCGTGACCTCGCCAGCCAGAAAGGCTTTGGAGAGCGGCGGGCGATGGTAAGGCAGATAGGGTTCGGAGGAGAGGAGCGAAATACTGCCGGCAAAACCGCCCTGGCGCAGGCGGAAAGCAGCCTCGCTGCCGCCGTGGCTGCCGCCGATGATCACCACATCCGCATGTTGCTGTGTCATAGAAAACTCGTCTCCCGGATTTTATTCCGTTTCCTACGCAGAGCGTGGGGGGCAGGCAAGCGCCGGAGCCCAGGTTTTTAGCCGGTTTGCAGCCCCAGGCAAATATGGGGACAAATAAATCGGCGGGGCGGAATTCAAGCGTCCTGCAGCTTTCTGCTGATCGCGCGGAAATAGGAGAGATTGGCCGTGGCGAGGATCAGCAGCGCGACAGAGATGATATAGGCCGGCTGACGGCATAACAGCAGGAGTGTCATCGTGCTGATGACCGGGAAAAACGCCAGCCCCACCCTGCGCGACACATAGGTGTCCGGCTGCGCCCCCCGGCCCCAGCGCACCGGGAGCCGCTCCTGTTCAGAAAACTGCCTGTCTCCCAGCAGCGCCAGTAATGCAAACAAAGCCACACCCAGACAAACAACCAGCGGCGCCAGAGTCATATTTTATCCACCTGCAGGGAAAGACATACCGGAACCGGGATCGATGAACACGAGATTGTCCTGCACCGATGTCACACCGGGCGCATTCTCGGCAATGCAGCGCACGGCCTGGCGTTCTTCATCCGAGAAAATAGTGCCGCTGAGACTTACCACTCTGCCCGCGACCGTGATTTTCAGCCCGGATTTGGGCGCCCAATGGGCGTGGTTGATCTCGCTTTTGATGTAGTTGGTAATCGATTCGTCCGACGCCTCGGCCGGGGTGTTGATGAGCTTGCGGGCGAGTATGCGCAGCAGGTCTGTACGGCTGATGATGCCTACCAATTTGCCATGCTCCAGCACCGGCAGGCGCTTGATGTGCTTGCGCAGCATCAAATTGGCGGCTTCCTCCAGCTGGGTTTCGGGGGTCACGAACACGGGGTTGTGCGTCATCACGCCCGAGACATGGCGGGCATGGGTATGCACGTAATCGGCCGCCACGGCGGAGGGCATGAGCATGGATTTGAGCCAGCCGGCCTGGGCGCCGTCCGTGCCGATCTCGGCGCGGCGCAGCAGGTCACCCTCGGTGACGATGCCGGCGAGATGGCCCTGCTCATCGAGCACGGGCAGGCCGCTGACGCGATGCGCCAGCATGATGCGCGCGGCATCGGCCACCAGAGTGGCGGGCAGGACGGAAATGGAATTGCGGTTCATCAACTCAGCGACGATCATGGCAGACTCCTCATAGAGTTTTTCCGCGCGGGGATTATGGTTTTTGGTCCGCGCTGGTGCTTTGGCATGATCCTGAGCCAGGGTTTGGGGAACGTCAAACTGTACAATAATGATTTCGAAATTATGCCGGGTTTGCCGCGGCGGGAAATCATTTGTTCGTGAGAGGCCGTTTGTTCGTGAAAGCCCGTTTATCAGTGAGAGATTGGCCAAAGACACGCCAGGCCAGGAAAAACGACACCGCGAGCAGGGAAAAAGTGAACAGGCTGCCCTCCGGCCCGGTGGCACCGCCGGATAGAACGCTCCGGCCCAGCGGGGTGGTGTGCAAAAGCGCGCCGGCGCAAATCTGGCCGCTATCCGGTGTGCCGAAGATGAAATTCTCGGCATAGTCCCAGGCGCTGTGCAGGCCGATGGGCCACCATAGCGTGCCCGTGCCGCGCACGCCCATGGCCATGATGGCCCCGCCCAAAGCGGCCGAGGCGACGCCGATGACGCCCTCGCCATGGTTGCTGATGTGGAGAGCGCCAAACACCAGGCTGGTGCTGACCAAAGCCGGCCAGAAGCCCAGCCCGCGGGTGATCGCCTGCAGAAGATAGCCGCGCAAGGCGAGCTCTTCCGCTAACCCGGTGAGCAGGCTGGCGATGGCCCAGGCCAGCGCGTAGCCAACAACGCCCCTGCCCCCAAGCCCGCCCCAGGCCAAAGCTGCGTGGCCGGTGGCTACCAGTACCAGCATGATAACGGCGAGCAGGAACAACCCCCAGAACACGCCGTTGGCGAAGCGGGACAGGGCACGGTCTCCGCCCAGGCCGCAGGATAGAAACTTCCGGCCCTCGAACCGCGTCATGATCGCCGTGGCAGCCACGGCGGGAACCAGCAGGGCAAACTCGTTATAGGCCATGAACCCGGGGCTGATCTGGCCCTTGGTGACCATCGAGAGGAGCCAGGCGCGTGGGGTTAGATACACACACGCAAACACCAGCAGAACGTTCAGCAGCACAAACAGCAGCGCGCACCACCCTGCCCGCACCCCGTCCGGCCCTCGCCACCATGTCCGCATCGCGTGATCCTCGTTTACGGGAGTGACTCGCAAGGGAGCTTCGCCCATCCCCTGCACCCACGAACAGGGGCCGAGCCCCTGGACCTCAATAATCGGTTTATAAAAAGAGGGGCCTTCCGAGTCCGTGCAACACACGGTACCTGGACGGCCCCTCTTTTTATAAACGGGGTGGGTCCCAAGGGCCTTTCGGCCCTTGGTGGGGGGCCAGGGGGCAAAGCCCCCTGGGAGTCACTCCCGCAACTAGGCCGCGGTGGACTGGGCCATGGAGACGTTGCGGGCCTCGGGGCCGAAGATCATCAGCAGGATCAGCAACACGGCGACGACGCCGGCGACCAGGGCCAGGGGGATGCCGAAGTCGCCGCCGTGGCTGGCGGCGATGGTGGCCTGGAGCGGGGCGTTGACCGAGGCCACGAAGTTACCAAGCTGGTAGATGAAGCCTGGGAATGTGCCTCGGATTTCCGGCGGTGAGAGCTCGTTGAGATGCACCGGCACCACGCCCCAGGCACCTTGCACGGCGACCTGCATGATGAAGGCGGCGATGACGATGGTGCGGAAATCCGTGCTGAAGGCCCAGGGGTAGATGGCCAGCAGCGAGAGCACGCAGGCGGCGATGATGGCGTAGCGGCGGCCGATTTTCTGGCTCAGCAGGCCGAAGGCGATGCCGCCCAGGATGGCGCCGACGTTGAAGATGAGGCCGGCGTTGGAGATTTGGGCGTGGCTGAAGTGCAGCTGCTTGCCGAGATGGGCTTTGAGGTAGAGGTCCTGTGTGCCGTGCGAGAAGAAGTTGAAGGCGGCCATCATCGCCACGCCGTAGATGGCGAGCTTGGCGTTTTTGCGCAGCACGGTACCGATGGAGATTTTCGGCCCGGTGCGGATTTTATTGAAGGCCGGGCTCTCCGTAACGTGGGTGGCGACGAAGATGGTCAGCAGCGCCGGGGCGGCGCCGACGAAGAACATGCCGCGCCAGCCGAGCTTGTCACCAAAGAAGTCGAACAGCGCCGTGGCGAGCAGGAAGCCCATGGGGTAGCCGGCCTGGAGCAATCCTGAGACCCAGCCGCGCCAGCGGGCGGGGATGGATTCCATGGCCAGCGACGAGCCGATGCCCCATTCGCCGCCCATGGAGATGCCGAACAAAGCACGGATGACGAGGAACGAGGTGAAGGACCAGGCGAAGCCGGAGAGGGCCTCGAATACCGAATAGAGCAGGATGACCGCGATGAGGATCGGTTTGCGGCCGTAGATATCGGCTAGCCGGCCGAAGATGAAGGCGCCGATGGCGCGGGTGGCGAGGGTGAGGGTAATGGCCGTGGTGATGGCGGTGATCGACACGCCGAAGGTTTTGGCGACTTCATCGAAGGTGAGGATGAGGATGAAGAAGTCGAAGGCATCGAGCGTCCAGCCCAGGAAGGCGGCGGCGACGGCGTTGCGGGCCTGGGTGAGATTCTCCCCCAGCGGCGCGGTGGTGACGGTCTGGCTCATGCAGCTCTCCCTATGAACGGATTGTTAGGTGGGAACATAAGCGGGTTGGGAAACTGCGCAAGCTGTGGGGTGCGCATAGCGCCGATGGGCGCCGGCGAAGGCGACGGTTTCACGAAATGATGATTAGGGAAAAGGGTGTCCTGATGACGAAGCGGCAATCCCGCGTAGTCTGAATCAGGAAATATATTTAAAATAGTGTACTTGATTCAGGCTACGCGGCTTTCGCCGCTCCATCATCAAGACGCATTTGAAAAAATGGTCGGAGTGAGAGGATTCGAACCTCCGGCCCCTGCGTTCCGAACACAGTACTCTAACCAGGCTGAGCTACACTCCGAGCGGGGCAGGCTATAGCCGAACGAGCGATGGCTTAGCAAGAGCGGCGGCGGTGGAAAGTTTCGGCCTCGCCGTTTGGCGTCTGGCTTGCCGAATACGCCGGTTATTTGTCGCTTATTTGCCCGCTTATTTGCCACTCATTCTGCGGATGCGGGCAATGACGAGCGAAAGCCAGAAGATAAAAAACGCGATGCAGGCGGAGAAGAGCGCAATAACATAAATCGTGAATTGGAGCGGGTCTCATAATATGATGTACAAAGCCCGGTATCCTTATGGCAGGACTGCTGCAGCACGGTATGGGCGGCATCCAGCTGAGTGTGGCCTAATTGACTCACGATTCCACATTATATCAACGAGTCGTAGCCAACTATAAATCCTTCGTGCTAACACTTGCTCATGTGTCTTAAATGTGACTCGACTCGGCGTGGACTGATGCGGCTGGCGCTGGGTGGCGCCGCGGCCGTGTGGGGCGTGAGCGCAGGTGTGCCGCCGGCATTTGCGAAGGCAAAGCATCATCATCTTGGCGCCACGTCGCCCACCGCCCGCTCCGGAAGCAGCACGGCCCGCAGCAGCACAATCGCCATGGCGGACCGGCCTTTGATTATGCTCGATCCCGGGCATGGCGGGGAGGATCCCGGGGCAATTGCGCCGGACGGCGTTTATGAGAAGCATATAACCCTGGCCTCGGCATTGGATCTGCGCCAGGCGCTGGAGCAGACCGGGCGCTACCGCGTGGCGATGACGCGCACGCGCGATGTGTATATTCCGCTGGACGACCGCGTGGCCGATGCAATGAACCAGAACGCCAGCCTGTTTCTTTCCATGCATTGCGACCATCTGCCGGATGCGGATCTGCGCGGGGCTTCGGTGTTCACGCTCTCTAATGATGCGTCCGACACGCTGGCGGCGGGGCTGGCACAGGCTGAGAACGGGCCGGCAACGCTGGACAATCCTATGGCCGGAACTTCGCCGCAAGTGGCTGATATTCTTGCCAGTTTAGAAACACGCGCGACCAAGATCGGCAGCCAAAGCCTGGCCTATGATCTGCAGTCGAGTTTCCGCGGCATCGTGCCGCTGCTGCCGGACCCCAAGCGGGCGGCCAATTTCGCGGTCCTGCGCGACCCTTCGACGCCGGCGGCACTGCTGGAGATGGGTTGCCTGACCAACAAGCTGGATGAGACCAGGCTGCGCAGCCCGGCCGAGCGGACCAAACTGGCGCAGCGCATTACGCTGGCCATCAACAGCTATTTTGACAATGATGCGGAGCGCCGGATTGCCGGGTAATTTTGCCGGATAACGTTGCTGTAACATTGCAGGGTTTAAACTTGCGGTAATGTGGTTATGCCGCCTCGCAGGCCACGGAGCAGAATGCTAAGAGCGCGGCCATGCCCGACCCGAACGACCCGATTCCCCCCAACGATCCGCAGGACAGTACCCCCAGCTTCGACCAGAGCGGCGGGTTTTCCGCGGGGCCGCGCCTCGCCCCGCCCCGGCGCGAGGCGGCCCCACCGCCGCGCAAGAAGCCGGGCACACCCAAGCCCAAGAGCAAGCGCGGGCCGGTGGCGCGCGCTTTTGGCGGGCTGGTTACAGCGTTCTACAGCCTGGTGTTTCTGGTCATCATCGCCGGGCTGCTGGGCGCCTCGGGCGTGTTTCTGTATTTCTCTGCCAGCCTGCCGAGCATCGACGCCCTGAAGGATTACAAGCCGCCGCTGGAAAGCCGGATTTACACCAGCAATTTCCAGCTGCTGGCCGAGGTGGGCGCGCAGCACAGTATTTATGTAACCTACGACCAGATCCCGCCAATGGTGGGCCAGGCGTTCATCTCGGCTGAGGACCGCCTGTTCTGGGTGGAGCCGGGGGTGAACCCCCTGGCCATGGTGCGCGCGGCAATCACCGATATCAGCCTGGTGGGCTCCGGGCGGCGGCCGATCGGGGCCTCGACCATCACCCAGCAGGTGGTGAAGAACATGGTGCTGGATAATCACATCACCTTCGCCACCAAAATCAAAGAGGCGATGCTGGCGATGCGCGTGAGCCAGGTGATGAACAAGCAGCAGGTGCTGACGCTGTATTTGAACGAGGTGGACCTGGGGCATAACAGTTTTGGTATTGCCGCGGCGGCGCAGACTTATTTCAACAAGCCGCTGAGCCAGATCGATATCGCGCAGGCCGCCACCCTCGCCTCTCTGCCCAAGGCGCCGACCAATTACGACCCCTTCCTGCACCCGGCGGATGCGCTGCAGCGGCGTAATTTCGTCATCGGCCGGATGCGGGCGGATGGCGCCATATTCCAGGACCAGGCGGATGCGGCAATGGCCGAGCCGCTGCTGCCGCGCGCGGTGGTAAATACCAAGAGCGTGCTGAATGGCGGCTATTACGCCGATGCCGTAAAAGCCCAGCTGTTGCAGCAATTCGGCCAGAATGCGGTGAATTACGGCGGGATGGTGGTACACACCAGCCTGGACCCGGCGCTGCAGGCCGCCGCCACCGATGCGGTGCGCGATGGGCTGGAACAATACGACCGCAAATATGACGGCTGGCACGGGCTGGTGGCGAAGATTGCCGACCCGGATCTCGCCGATAACTGGGCGCAGGATTTAGCCAAACAGAAGACCCCGCCGGGAATGCGGCGGGACTGGCAGCTGGGCGTGGTGCTGAGCACCAAGGGGATTGCGGCGCGGATCGGCACGCTGGATTTCACCACGGGGAATGCTGTGACCGGCGGGCTGCCGGTGGGTAATATGAGTTGGGCCCGCCCGGTGGTGAGCGGCGGGCTTGGCGCGCGGCCGGGCACGCCTGGCGATGTGCTGCATATCGGCGATGTGATCATGGTCTCCGGCGCGGGCGAAAAACTGGCGCTGGAGCAAATCCCCAATCTTCAGGGCGCGTTGATCTCGATGGACCCGAATACCGGGCGCGTGCTGGCCATGGTCGGCGGCTGGGGGCATGATGTCTCGCCCTTCAACCGCGTGACGCAGGCGCAAAGGCAGCCGGGCTCGTCCGTAAAGCCGCTGGTGTATCTCACCGCACTCGAGCAGGGCGTGCAGCCCGATGCGCCGGTGCTGGATGGGCCGTTTGTGCAGGTGCTCTCCGATGGCACGGTGTACCGGCCGGGCAATTACGAAAACTCCTTTGAAGGGCCTGTGCCTTTGTTCCATGCGCTGGAACAGTCGCTCAACCTCGCCACGCTGCATCTGGCGCGGCAGATCGGCCTGCCGAATATTGCCACCACGTTTCAGAGTTTCGGTATCGTGAACCCGATGCCGCCTTATTACCCGTCGGCGATCGGCGCCATCGACACGACCTTGTGGAAGATGACCAATGCCTATGCGGATATCGACGAATACGGGCGGCAGGTGACGCCGACGCTGATCGACAGCGTGACCGGGCCGGACGGCAATGTGCTGTACCAGGCGCCGGGCGAAACCTGCGACAATTGCAGCAACAATGCCGACCCCACGCAGCCGCCGGCGCTGGAAACCTCTGGCGCGCAGCTGGCGGACCCGGATTCGGTGTTCCAGATCATCATGATGATGAAGGGCGTGGTGCAGCGTGGCACCGGCGCACCGGCGGTGGTGGGCATTACCCAGCCGGTAGCAGGTAAGACCGGCACGACCAATGATTTCAACGATGCCTGGTTCATCGGCTTTACGCCGGGGATCGTCACCGGCTGCTGGATCGGCTTCGATACCCCCACCAACCTGGGCAAGGACGAGACCGGCGGGAATGTGTGCGGGCCGATCTGGAATGAATATATGAAGGTGGCGCTCAAGGACCAGCCAAATCTCGACTGGGCGGCGCCGCAGGGCATGACCGTTGCCCAGGCGCCCGAGCCGAGCGGGCAAATGGTGAGCGAAGCATTCAAATATAACCAGACGCCAGGGGCGCAGAGCCAGAACTCGCTACTGGGCGGCACGGACGCCGCACCTGCCGATAACGGCGCCTCCCCGCTTAACCCTGACGGTGCGCCGGGCGCGCCGCCTGCGGCAAATCCCGGGGCGATCGATAAATCGCTGGGCGGGTTGTACTGAGAATTGCCCCGCACGGAACAAAGGTTCGCAGTTACAGCATGTTACAATAGTTACCTGAGGTTGAATCCTAACGCTGGTATCTAGTGCGCAGATAAAACATGCTTAATTGATCTGTATGCTCTATTACACTTAACTGTCACTATTGTGACAATACGACTTAACTCAGGACTGGCCGCGAATTCTGGTGGCCAGCACGGAGGGCACATGGATCTGCTAGATTTCTTCCGCAAAGGCGCAGATGCCGGCTGGGTGTGCAAACGCGCGGCGCGGCTGACACTGGATGGCAGGGTCGTACGGCTGCGACCTGGCCAGGCGATTTATACCGGGGATTTTCGCTACCAGGGCACGGATCTGGCGCTCACGCTGGAGATGCTGCTGGGCTCGCTCGAAGTTTGGGATGATGAGCGGCCGCAGAACATTGGCGCGGCGATGGCGGGCTGAATCCACTATGAATCCGGGCCGCGAGAGACTATATCGCCCCAATGTCCGCAGAATCAGACCAATTAAATGAGCAAATCGGCCGTTCGGTCGCCTTGCTGAGGAGGCATCTTTGACTGGGATGCCGCCGTTATCAAGCTCGAAGAGCTGAACCACCGCGCCGAGGACCCTAGCCTTTGGAACGACGCCGAGGCGGCGCAGACGCTGATGCGTGAGCGCAACCGCATCGCCTCGATGGTGGATGGCGTGCGCGCCATTGAAGCCGAGGCCAAGGATACGCTTGAGCTGATCGAAATGGCCGAGGCCGAAAGCGATGCCGGGATGATCGCCGATGGGGTGAAAACCCTGGAGCGGCTGGCCGTGGGCGTGAAGCAGAAAGAAATCGAGTCGCTGCTCTCCGGCGAGGCCGATGGGCGCGATGCGTTCGTGGAAATAAACGCGGGCTCAGGTGGGACCGAGGCGCAGGATTGGGCCGCGATCATCTACCGCATGTATGCGCGCTGGGCCGAGACCAAGGGTTTTAAGGTTGAGGTGCTCGACGAATCCGAGGGCGAGCAGGCCGGCCTTAAATCCGTTACATTGCAGATTACCGGTGCCAACGCCTATGGCTGGCTGAAAACCGAATCCGGGGTGCATCGGCTGGTGCGGATTTCGCCGTTTGATTCGGCCGCGCGCCGGCATACGAGTTTTGCTTCCGTATGGGTGTATCCGGTGGTGGATGACACGATCGAGATCGAGATTAACCCGGCGGATTTGCGGGTGGATACGTTCCGCGCCTCGGGTGCGGGCGGCCAGCACGTGAACAAGACCGAGTCGGCAATTCGCATCACCCATATACCTACCAACATTATCGTGGCCTGCCAGACGGACCGCTCGCAGCACCGCAACCGCGCCACGGCCATGACCATGCTGAAGGCCCGCATGTACGAGGCGGAGCTGCAGAAGCGCGAGGCGGCATCAGCCAGCATCGAGGCGGCGAAAACCGATATCGGCTGGGGGCATCAGATACGCTCTTACGTTCTGGCACCGTATCAGCTGGTGAAGGATTTGCGGACCGGGTACGAGACCGGCAATCCGGCCGCGGTGCTGGATGGCGGGCTGGACCCGTTCATGGCGGCGTCCCTTGCCGCACGGGTGGGGGCGACGCGCTCCGAAGCCTCGGCGATGGCTGAATAAAGCGGTGGCTGAGTAAAGCGGTGGCTGAGTAGTTTAAGCCCTTTTAGGAGTGTGTCGGAATGATGTTGCTGGCGCACCTCCCTGCCCTACTGGCGGCGTTTTTCGCATCTGCCGTGGAATTTGTTGAAGCTTTGACAGTTGTGCTGGCGGTGGGCGCGGTGCGCGGCTGGCGTCCGGCGCTAACCGGGGCATTTGGCGGGTTTTTGCTTCTGGCACTTATCGTTGCGGTGCTGGGCCCATTTCTGACCATGGTGCCATTGCGTATCGTGCAGCTGCTGGTGGGCATTATGCTGCTGGTATTTGGCTGGCGCTGGCTGGCCAAGGCGGTGAACCGGGCAGCGGGCCGGCTGGCGTTGCGCGATGAGGCACAAAATTACGTACGCGAGACAGATCGGCTGCGGGCAATGGCGGCGCCACCCGGGCTGGATAAAGCGGCCATCGGCACTGCGTTCAACATTGTAATGCTCGAAGGCATCGAGGTTGTGTTCATCATACTGGCCATCGGCGCCGGAGCCCCGGCTTTGTTGCCGTCCGCCATTGCGGGCGCGGCTTTTGCACTCGGGCTGGTGATGCTGGCCGGCGTTGCGCTCCACCGGCCTTTGGCAAAAGTTCCCGAAAACACGCTGAAATTTGGAACCGGCGTATTGCTGGTGGCGTTTGGGATTTTCTGGTTGGGCGAAGGCGTTGGGCTGAATTGGCCGGGCGATAATGCATCGCTGCTGGTATTGATCGTGCTGGTATTTGCCTGTGCGATGGGAACGACGCGGCGGATGCGCGCTGCATCATCGCAAGCCTGAGAATTTAAGCAAAAACCTGGGCGCGGCCGCGTTTTACGAAATTAGCGGCTACGGGGTGATCGGGCGGCCAGCGAGGACGGTGAGCTCCATACGCCGAGCGAGTCCGGGCTCCCCCTCCCCTCGCGGCTTGCGGTGTTGTCCCACCGCAAGCGCCCGGGATCAATGCTTATGGTGCTTAAGGGGTGCTGCCGGACGGCGACATGCTGTTGGTGTTGGACGAGGTATTGGGGCTCACGCCATTGGGCGGGTTCTGCTTGCTGGTGCTTGGCGAGACCATACCCGTCTGTTGCGCGTCGCCGTTCGGGGCCTTGGCCGTGGGTGACGTCTCCGACGGACGGCCGGCGGTCGTGCCCGGCGTGCTGGAGTTGGTGTTGCTCATGCTGGTCTGGGCGAAGGCGGCCGGGCCGCAAAGGGTAAGCAGGCAGGCGGCGGTGGTGAAAATACGTGACATGGATTATAATTCCTCATCTGATAGGTTGGTCTGGTTGGTTGGGGGCTTATCCCCCCGCTGTCTTGATGTGGTGTAGGAACAGGCCCAGTACCAATACCGCTTGGGCATGAAATCGATGCCTTGAAATGACACGGTACAATGCTGCAGAAGTTCGAAACCGCTGAGGATTCTCCATGCGCGATTTGAAAAAACATGTGATCCACCCTTTGATATTACGAATCACACATTGGCTGAATGCAGCCGCGATTGTGATGATGATAGGGAGTGGCTGGGAGATTTATAATGCGTCACCTTTGTTCGGCTTCCATTTTCCGCGCATAATCACCATCGGCCAGTGGCTCGGGGCGGCCATCGCCTGGCATCTGGCGATGATGTGGCTGCTGGTGGCAAACGGGCTTGTTTATGTTGTGTGGAGTGTGGCGAGCGGGCATTGGCGCAAGCTGCTGCCGCCGGGGCCCAAAACCATCTGGCGGGACATTCGGGCGGCACTCGGCTTCCGGCTGAAGCATGAGAAGGGCGTTTATAATGCGGTGCAAAAACTGCTTTATACGGGCGTGCTGTTGGCCGGGGTGGTGATCGTGCTGTCCGGGTTGGCCATCTGGAAGCCGGTGCAGCTTTGGCCGCTGTGCAATCTATTCGGCGGGTATTTCGCGGCGCGCTATGTGCATTTCTTCGCCATGGGGGCGATCGCCTTGTTTCTGGTTATCCACGTGGTTTTGGTGGCGATGGTGCCTAAAGTGCTCCCGCCGATGGTAACGGGGGGCAAGTTATGAATCGCCGCGATATCCTTTTGCGCGCCATGGCTTTGGGGGTGAGCACCGGGCTTGAAGGGTGCAATTACGACGACCCAAACCACCCCGACCTCGCCGACAAATTCCTGCATGCGATGTCGAGCTGGAATGACCGGGTGCAGGCGGCGCTGTTCAGCCCGCACACGCTGGCCCCCACATTCAAAGCCAGCCAGATTACCATGCCGCCGCGCTTCAACGCGTTTTACGATATCTCGCAGGCGCCGGTGGTGGACCAGAGCAGCTACCGGCTGGCACTCGGCGGGCAGATTACCGACAAAACCCCCTGGAGCCTGTCGCAATTGCAGGCCCTGCCGCAGGAGGGGCAGATCACCAGGCTTATCTGCGTGGAGGGCTGGCGGGTGATCGGGCAATGGGCAGGCGTGCCTTTGGGGCAGTTTTTGCGCCGCGTGGGGGCGGATACACGGTGCCGCTATGTGTCGTTCCAATGCGCGGATGGGTATTACTCGTCGATCGACATGGAATCGGCGCTGCACCCGCAGACTTTGCTGGCGTTGCAGTTTTTGGGGCAGCCGCTCACGCCGGCATTCGGCGCGCCGGTACGGCTGCGCATTCCGACCAAACTGGGATTCAAGAACCCGAAATCATTGACGCAGCTGGCGGTAACGAATGTGTATCCGGGCGGGTATTGGGAGGATCAGGGGTATAACTGGTTTTCCGGCTCGTGAGGTTTTGGCTTGCTTTGCTGCTGCTGGCCGCACCCGCCGCGTACGCGCAAACCGCGCAGGTAACGCCCAGCAAAGCGCCGGTAAAACCCGCTTTGCCCCGGCCGGTGCTGGTGGAAATGTTCGTGTCGCAATCCTGCTCCACCTGCCCGCCGGCCGATGCGCTGCTGCAGGCGCTGGCAACATCCGACAAGGGGATTCTACCGCTCAGCCTGAATGTCACCTATTGGAACAACCTCGGCTGGCACGATACGGATTCGATGGATGAGACCACAGTGCGGCAGTTCTGGTACGCCGGGCTGGCCGGCAGCCAAAATGTTTATACGCCCGAGGCCGTGGTGGACGGCACCAGGCAGATGACCGGCAACAGCAGGCGCAAGCTGAGCGCGGCTATCGCGGCGGCGCGGGCCGAGCCCGCGGGCAATGTGCCGATCACTATTTCCGGCGGGCCAATGCTGGTGTTGGAGGTGAGTGCCGGCCAGGGGGCAGGACAGATCATCCTGTTCGGCTATGATGCACGCCATGCCACCGCGGTAAATGCCGGGGAGAATGCAGGGGCGACCATCACCGAGATCAACGTGGTGCGCAGCCTGACCTCGCTGGGGCCGTGGAACGGGCTGGACGAGCAATTCAAATTGCCGCGCCCGGCGGGGCAGCATATTGCGGTGGTGCTGCAGGCCAAGGATGGTTCGGTGCTGGGGCTGGCCAGCCTGTAGCTTACCAAGCGGCTTGCCAAGCCCCTTGCCGCACGCCATGCACGCGCCATGAAGGCGGCAATTGCGGTTATTGTGGTGGCGGGGGCGTTCCGGCTGGTTCTGGCCGGGTACACGGGGCTGGGCATCGATGAGAGCTACATGGTGGCCGCGTCCCACCAGTTTGCCGCCTCTTATTTCGATCACCCCTTGGCCAGCTGGTGGCTGGAGCTTTTTGCGCGCGCGGTAACCGGGAGTGCGGCGCCAATCGTGGTGCGGCTACCGTTTGTGGTGCTGTCGGCGGTATCTTCCTGGTTGCTGTGGGCGATTACCCGGCGGTTGTACGATGAGCGGGCGGCATTCTGGGCGGTGGTGGCGTATTCGCTCTCGCCGGTATTTTCCCTGGCGGCGGGGGTCTGGGTACTGCCGGATGGGCCGCTGGATGCGGCACTGCTGGCGTTTTTATACGCGCTGGTGTGTGCTTTGGGGCTGCCATCGGGCGTGCCCGCGCCGCGCTGGTGGGCGGCGGTGGGGCTGTTCGCCGGGCTGGCGCTGCTGTCCAAATACAATGCGGCTCTAGTGTTTGCCGGCGCAGGGTTGGGGGTTCTGTTGGACCCCGCATCGCGGCGGCAGTTGCGGCGGTTCGGGCCATGGGGAGCAGTGCTGCTGGCGGCGGTGCTGTTCACGCCCGTGCTGTGGTGGAATGCCAAACATGGCTGGGCCAGCTTCCACTACCAGGGCGGGCGGGCCACAGGGTTCCGGCTGCGCCCCACAATGCCCCTGACGATTCTCGGCGGCGAGGCATTGTTTTTGCTGCCCTGGCTGTGGCTGCCCTGCATGTGGGTGTTTTTACGCGGGTTCTGGCGCGGGCCAGCCGAGCGCCGGGGCTGGCTGCTCTCCTGGGCCGCCATTGTGCCGGTGGTGCTGTTTGCATTGGTCGGGCTGTGGTCATCCACGCGCATTCTCTACCATTGGGCGGCACCTGGTTATTTAATGCTGTTTCCGGTGCTAGGCGACTGGGCCTCACGCTTTGGCCGCCGGCTGCGCAACACAGTGGCATGGGTTACCGCATTGCTGCTGGGGGCCGCCGTGCTGTTTCTGGCGGCGGAGATTTCCACCGGGTTTATCCCGGATCTGAACCGGGTGTTCGCGCCAGGCAAATCCCCTTTGCTGCAGGCGGCGGATTGGGATTCGGTGGCGGGCCAGATACCGCCCGGGATAGATGCGGTGGCCGCACAGCGCTGGTTCGACGCTGGGAAAATCGGCTACGCGCTGCGGGGTACGAAGTTGGCCGTAACGGTGTTCGGGCCCGAGCCGCATGAGTTCGGTTTTTCCACGCCACCGGAATCGTTGCTGGGCAAGACTGTGCTGGTGCTGGCGATGCCGGGGAACGTTACTGATACGCATGACCGTTTTGCCGGGGATTTCCGCGCCTTCAAACCAGGGCCGGTGCTGGTGGTGATGCATCAAGGTGCAGTGCTGCTGGTGATCCCGACGTTTATTGGCACGGAGATGCTGCGCGCGCCTTAAGCAAATATGGCCGCAAAAAAGGGGGCCGGAGCCCCCTTCCCTGTTCTTTAAGCCGCCTGTGGCAGCTGCTTGGCCGGTGTTGCCGTATTAATGGCAACACGGCGCGGCTTGGCGCTGTCGGGCACTTCGCGGCGCACGGACACATGCAGAAACCCGTTCACGAGTTCCGCGCCTTCCACCACAATATGGTCCGCCAAGGCGAAGCGGCGGGTAAAGGCACGGGCAGCGATACCGCGATGCAGGAATTCCGCCTTTTGCGGCGCGCTCGTGTCACCCGCCAGCTTGCCGGTAACGAGAAGCTCGTTCTCCTTCACCGTGAGCTCGATGTCATCGGGACCGAAACCAGCCACGGCAAGGGTGACGCGATAGGCATCCTCACCGGTTTTCTCAATGTTATACGGCGGGTAGGTGGTGGATTCCTGCGGCAAGCTGTCCGCCAGGCGGGCCAAACGGTCGAAGCCGACGGCGGTACGGAATAATGGTACGAAATCGTAAGACATAGGTAAACCCCCTCAAAAGCAAGGTATTTGCACTGGATAAACCCCTCTGGCCCCCATAATGGCGGGCCGGCGGAGCGCTGGGCCCCTCATCGAGGCGACCCGGCATGAAGTATTATGGGGATTTTCGGGCCGGGTTCAAGAAAGCCGGCATCGCCAAAATTCACTTAGCGGCTCTATCCTGCGGCTAGAGTCTGATATTCTCAAATTGACGCGTACCCGGAATTTTTGAGGTAATTTGCGCATTCCTGTGGTGAGAATGCACAGAGCAGGCTTCCAATGCCTTTCCATGTGTCTTCTACGGTGCGGGCGGC
>JAMFRU010000057.1 GCA_026224875.1 Acidocella sp. | reverse complement strand
CCAACTCAGTTTGCTGTGCCTTGGTTGCCGAGAGAAGAGATTTGCCCGTCATGCTTGCCATCCGCGAATCGAGACCGCCAGGAATCACCACACGGTCCGTTGGTCAACCCGTCAATTGCTGCTTAGGATAACGCCCCCCTCTCTGTTTTAGACCCGAAGTAGTGGGGGTCAGGGGCCCTTCGGCCCTTGGCGGGTCCAGGGCAGAGCCCTGGCCTTTTCCGTGGAACCGCCCCGAACCCCTAAGCCACACCGGCACGGAGCAGGTCGTGGATGTGCAATACGCCGATGGGGGTTTGGTTTTCTACCACGAAGATGCAGGTGATGCGGGCGTCGTTCATGCGGGCCAGGACTTCGGCGGCCATTATGTCGGCGGTTACGGTTTGGGGGTGGTGGCCCATGGCTTGTTCCACGGCGATGTCTTCGAAGCCTTTTTGGAAATGGCGGCGCAGGTCGCCGTCGGTTAGCACGCCGGTTAGGTGGCCATTTTCGTCCACGACCGCGGCGATGCCGAAGCGTTTGGAGGTCATCTCGACAATGCCTTGGCTGAGTGTGGTGCCTTGGCGGACGAGGGGGAGTTCGTCGCCTTTGTGCATCAATTGGCCGGCGGTGAGGAGTTGGGCGCCGAGTTTGCCGCCGGGGTGGTAGCGGGAGAAATCGTGCGCGGAGAAGGCACGGCGTTCAAGCAGGAGCACGGCCAAAGCATCGCCTGCGACGAGCTGCATGGTGGTGCTAGTGGTGGGGGCGAGGCCGTTGGGGCAGGCTTCCTCGGCGGCGGGGAGAAACAGGCCGATGTCCGCGGCGCGGCCCAAAGCAGATTCCGGGCGCGAGGTTATGGCGATGAGTTTGATGCCGAAGCGCCGCGTATAAGTGATAATATTGGCGAGTTCGGGGGCTTCGCCGGACCAGGAGAGGGCGAGTACCACGTCCTGCGGGGCAATCATGCCGAGGTCGCCGTGGCTTGCTTCGGCGGGGTGGACGAAATGGCTATGCGTGCCGGTGCTGGCGAGGGTGGCGGCTATTTTACGCCCGATATGGCCGGATTTGCCCATGCCGGTAACGACCACGGCGCCGCCCGAGGCCTCGATGGCGCGCATGCTGGCGAGGAAGCTATCCGCCAGCCCGTTGCTCAAGGCCGCGCGCATGGCCTGGAGGCCTTGCATTTCGGTATCGATGGTCGCGGCAATGCGCGCGATTGCGGCTTCGTCCGTCATCGCGGTAACGGCGTTCATCCGCGCGCTGCCTGGCGTTTAGCCTGCTGTTTAGCGACGGCATCGAATTCCATGAGATCGGCAATCAGCGCGGGGAAATCGCGCAAGGCGACCATGTTGGGGCCGTCTGATGGCGCGTTGTCCGGGTCGGGATGGGTTTCGATGAACAACCCGGCGACGCCGACCGCGACAGCGGCACGGGCGAGGACGGCGACGAACTCACGCTGCCCGCCGGAAGAGGCGCCCTGCCCGCCTGGCTGCTGCACGGAATGAGTGGCGTCGAAAATAACCGGCGCACCGTAGGAGGCCATGACCGGCAGGCCGCGGAAATCGGACACCAAAGTGTTATAGCCGAAGCTGGTGCCGCGCTCGGTAACCATCACGCGCGGGTTGCCCGATTGGATGAGTTTGGCGACCACGTTTTTCATATCCCACGGGGCGAGGAACTGACCTTTTTTGACGTTGACCACGGCGCCGGTTTGCGCGGCGGCAATCAGCAGATCGGTTTGGCGGCACAGGAAGGCGGGGATTTGGAGAATGTCCACGACTTCCGCCACCGGGGCGCATTGCTCGCGCTCATGCACATCTGTGAGCAAAGGCAGGCCGAGCTTGCTTTTTATGTCCGCGAAAATCTGCAGCGCGGCGTCCAGCCCAACCCCGCGAGCGCCAGAAATGCTGGTGCGGTTGGCTTTGTCGAACGAGCTTTTGAAGACCAGGCCGACGCCTAGTTTCTCGCATATTTCCTTGAGCGCGCCGGCGCATTCGAAAGCGTGCTGCGCGCTCTCAATCTGGCAGGGCCCGGCGATGAGGGCGAGCGGCAGTTTATTGCCAAAACGAACCCCGCCCAGAGTCACCTGGGCCTGCGGCGTTGTCACCATGTTGTCCATGCTGCTGGCTATCCCAACGAGGCAATTTTGTCTATTCGCGCGGGCTTTGTGGTTTTGGTGCCTTGCCATTCCCACAAATCCCCTCAACACTGCGCTCGCATGTCAGGGCACCGCCAAACCGCGATTTTACGCGCCGTGCGCCAGGGCGGCACCGCCACGGTGGCGGGGCTGGCGGCGGAGCTTGGCGTGTCCACCGAGAGCATAAGGCGCGACATCAAGCATCTTATCGAGACCGGCGCGGTGCTGCGGTTTCATGGTGGAATTGCCGACCCCGCGCATCAGGACGAGCCCCCCTTCCAGCGCCGGATGCGGGTGAACCGCGAGGCCAAGCGCAAGATTGCCGCTTTGGCCCTGGGGCTGATCCGCGATGGCGATGCGCTGCTGCTCGATAACGGCACCACCACCGCCTATGTGGCCGAGGCGCTTGATGTGCGTTCCAAACTGGTGGTGGTGACCAACTCGGCGCAGATCGCCTGCCGGCTGGCGGGGCGTAACGGCAACCGCGTGTTTTTGGCGGGCGGCGAGGTACATGGCGATGATGCCGCCGCTTTCGGGCCAGGGACGCTGGAATTTTTAACCCAGATTCAGGTGCGTTATGCGCTGCTTTCGGCCGGCGGCATCGGCCCGCTTGGCGAGATAAGGGTGTTCAACCTGTTCGAGGCGGAATTTGCCCGCGCCGCCATGGCTCAGGCGCGTGAAACCTGGGTGGTCGCCGATGCCAGCAAATTCGGACGCGAGGCGCCGGTGCAATGCTGCCCGCTTGCCACCATCAACCGGCTGATCACCGATACGCTGCCCGATGCTGAGCTGCACGCGGCGTGCGCGGTGGCAGATGTGGAGATCGTGACCGGCTGACATCGCCAGCTAACATTGCCACGTGGGATGGTTCGTGTTAGCTGCGGTTATCGCCACGCAAAGGATTGCAGTATGAAACGCCGTCAGATCGCCTTGGCCCTCGTTTTTCTGTCCGGCGCCAGCCCGGCGTTTGCCCATGCCTATCTGCAGAAATCCGATCCGGCGGCGAACAGCGTGCTCAAATCCGCGCCCAAGACGTTGCTGTTGACCTATACCGAGGATCTATCCGTGCCTTTTTGCACCGTTACGGTAACGGATAGCATGGGGATGAATGACGCGGCGGGCAAGCCGCAGGCTGTGCCGGGGCATCCGAATGAGCTGCAGGTGCCGCTGAAAATTCAGATGGCGGGCAAGATTTCCGTCGTCTGGCATGCGCTCTCGGCTGATACGCATAAGACACAGGGGGAGTTCAGTTTTACCGTGGGGCAGATTTAGGGGCAAAACTCGATTGGATCGGGCACGGCAGTTTTGCTGCCAACTCGGCCATAGATGGGCAGCTTTACTCGTCCCGAAAGCCGTCGTTCGGGGGAGGTTTTAGAGTAGCTGAAGACCTCCAAATCTGTTACAGAATGGATAATTATGTAACAACGAGTGCGAATTTCCGCATGAAAACGCTCCAAAAACGGTTATGCCACCAAAATGTTGATCCACCAGCTTGGCCTTAAATTTAGCCAATTCACCGATTGTAGCATTGTAATCGATACGTTATAAAAAGGTGAATACGGCTGGAGAAGAATGTGTTTCGCATTCTCGTCGCTTTGCTTTCCACGATGTTCCTCCTGACTTCATGTGATAAAGTTTCAACATTTAGGCATTTGGTGCCGCATGCCGACGCAGTGTTTGCGGAGCAGTTTGTGGGCTTCCTTGAAGTCAAAAACTTCGACGGTGCCGAAGCAATGATGGCCCCCAGTACCAGACGCCTCAAGCCCGAGCCACACTTGAGCAGATGGCGGCCCTTTTCCCAAGAGGTGTGCCAGATGAAGTCGAGGTTGTGAGCTGGAGTTGGCATACAAACATATTTACAACCGGTACCAGCGGTCAAAATACTCTTGAAATTCAATATCACGTGAATGATCGCTGGTTGTTGGCGCGCATCACCATAAATACAATTTCAGGTGCCCGCGTTATTGAGGGTGCTTATGTTAATGAGCTTCCTGATTCTCTCGAAAAAATAAACGAATTCACGCTCAAGGGAAAATCTCTCCTATCATATATAGTATTGCTTGTAGTTGTTCTAGTTCCAATTTTTGTGCTGACCAGTCTCGTTCTTTGCATCCGGACTCGGCTTCGGCGACGGAAATGGCTTTGGTTAATTTTCATATTGTTTGGCGTCGTTCAAGTTTCACTAAATTGGACTAATGGCGCGTGGCAGACCAACCTATTTGACATTAGCTTCCTTGGTACCGGCTGGAACCGATTTGGTCTGTATGGACCAATTATTTTACACGCCAGTATTCCGCTAGGAGCAATCATATTTTTGTGGAAACGGAAGCAACTTGAGGTCAGAAATGCGATCAATACCATTTGACCGGCCAGCGGGGCAATGTGGGCCGAATCTGATACAGAATTGGATATAGTGTAACTCACGGGAGTAAGGTGGGCATCGCCCATTCGGCATTTCACCCACGATTTATGTTTTGGAATGAGATTGATTAGGCAAGCGCTCTCGAAGATTTTATGCTATGATGCAGACGGACGTGCAAAGCCTCCGGCGGAGGCGACACTCCTGTCACCGATGCCGATCGAAGAGTGTTGCCTACTGCTTCGGAAAGAAATAGGCTCATCGATTCTGGCCTTCATTCCGTGGCCATTGTTCCCTTCCAGGAAAGTGGGGGGCGATCTAAAAAGAACGAAGTTGTGGGCGCTTCGGCGCATACCCTATGCTAATCCGTTCCAGACACGTCTGTCAGCCGAACTCTCTGAACAGGCAGGACAAACCCTCATCCGCTGCCGGTTCGGAATGTCACCTTTAGTTGTTGTTTTTTGCTTTTTTGGTTTTCATTGATCCTTGTTACAAATGCAGTAGTTCTTACGTCAGCCCTGATACTTTTGGCCTTTTACCCACACCAATTTGACCATGCGAAAATTTGGAACATTGTTGTTCCCATCACCATGGCCTTGGGCGGGTGGGGGCTTGTTCGTTTTGGACGATTTCTGGCGCGCGACGAGCGAGATTTTTTGATTTCCTTCATCCGCCAAGCCACAGCAAGCACGCGGATTTAGTCGATCAACTAATCAAAACTGCAAGCGGCGACCAATACTGCTATCCGCCTCGCCACCGAGTCCCTGGTTCTGAATGTCCGCTTTGCCAGATTTTCGTCCAAAACCGGTCAGGCTGCTTCCGGCCCAACCGAGCCATCCTTTGATTTGATTTTCGCCATTGGTCCAACGGCCAGGCGCGGGCTTTACGTGGCGCTTCATGCCTTGATCCGTTCCATTTTGGCATCGTAGAGCGGGGTGAGATGTAGCGTTGCGGGCACACGTTCGCCGGCGACTTCCAATTCGTAAACGCCGGATTGCAGGAAGTCCGTGGTGACGCCATCCGGATGCCGGACATAGCCGATGCCAATGGGTTTTTGCACTGTATGGCCGAAGCCGCCGGAGGAGAGCCAGCCGATGCGCTCGCCGTTACGAAAAATGGTTTCGCGCCCGAGTAGGATGATTTCGGGATCATCCAAAGTGAAGCAGGCGAGTTGTTTTTTCACGCCGTCAAGTTTTTGCTTCTCCAACGCCTCGCGGCCGAGGAAGGGGATGGTTTTTTTGAGTTTTACGGCCCAGCCGAGCCCGGCTTCCAGCGGGGTGTGGTCGGGGCCGATATCGCTGCCCCAGGCACGGTAGAATTTTTCCAGCCGTAACGTCTCGATGGCGCGGTAGCCGGCATTGGCGATGTGGAATTTTTCGCCCGCAACCATGAGGTTTTCGTAGAGGGTGAGGGCGAATTCCACCGGCACATGCAGCTCCCAGCCCAGCTCGCCCACATAGGTGACGCGCAAGGCGAGTACCGGGCAACCGGCGATGGAGAGGTGCCGCGCCTGGCCGAAAGGGAATGCTTCGTTGGAAATGTCTTCGCGCGTGAGGGGGGCTAAAACATCGCGGGCGTGCGTGCCCATGAGGCTGAATACGGCGTTTTGCGAGGTGATGTCGGTGAGCTTCGCATCCATGCCGCCGGGGATGTTGCGGGTGATCCAGTTGAAGTCGTGGGTGGCGAAGCCGGTGCCGGTGGTGATGTAGAACTCCTGCTCCGAGAGACGCGCGACGGTGAGGTCGCATTCTATGCCGCCGTGCGCGTTCAGCATTTGCGTGTAGGTGAGGCTGCCTGGCGGTTTGGCGATGTCGTTGGCGCATATCCATGAGAGTGCCGCTTCGGCATCGCGCCCCGTTAGCGAAAATTTGGCGAAGGAGGTCTGGTCGATCAGGCCGATTGTTTCGCGGATGGCTTTGTGCTCGCGGGCGACGGCGGTGAACCAGTTGGGCTTGCCGTAGGTGTATTTATCTTCGGCCGCCTCGTATGGGCCGGCGAACCAGTTGGGGCGCTCCCAGCCGAGTTTTTCGCCGAACACCGCGCCTTGTTGCTTGAGGCTCGTGTAGAGCGGCGAGCGGCGCAAAGGGCGCCCCGCGGTAAATTCTTCTGACGGATAGGCGATGGTGTAATGCCGTGCATAGGCCTGCAAGGTTCGGGCGCGCACGAAATCCACATCCGCATGGTTGCGGCCGAAGCGGCGGATGTCGACGGGCCATAGATCGTAAGGCGGCGCGCCACCCGCCACCCATTCCGCCAGCACTTTGCCGGCCCCGCCGCCCGAGGCGATGCCGAAGGCGTTGAACCCGGCGCCGACGAAGAAGCCGCGCAATTCGGGGGCCTCGCCGAGGATGAAATTGCCGTCCGGCGTAAAACTTTCTGGGCCGTTGATGAGCTGTTTTACGCCGGCTGTGGCAAGTGCTGGCACGCGGCCGAGGGCCAGCTCCATGGTCGGGGTAAAATGGTCGAAATCCGGCTGCAGGAGCGAGAACTCGAAATTTTCGGGAAAGCCGCGTTGGGCCCAGGGGATCGGGTTGGGTTCGTAGCCGCCCATCACCAGGCCGCCGACCTCTTCCTTGTAATAGGTCAGCCGGTCGGGGTCGCGCAGGGTGGGCAGATTTGAGGTAACGCCGGGGATCGCCTCGGTGATCATGTACTGGTGCTGCACGGAGACCAGCGGCACGTTGACGCCGGCCATGGCGCCCAGCTCGCGCGCCCATTGGCCGGCGCAGTTTACCGCGACCTCGCAGGCGATGCGGCCTTGGGTGGTTAGAATGGCGGTGACCCGGCCTTGTGAAGTTTCGATGCCTGTGACTGCCGTGTTTTCGAAAATTCTGGCACCGGCCATGCGGGCACCTTTGGCCAGGGACTGCGTTATGTCGCTGGGGTTGGCCTGGCCGTCCGTGGGCAGGAAGGCGGCACCTATTACGTCTGACACATCCATGAGCGGCCAGAGGTTTAGTGCTTCCGAGGGGGTGAGCAGATGCATCTCCAGGCCGAAACTGCGGGCGGTGGTGGCCTGGCGTTTGACCTCGACCCAGCGCTCCGCATTGCAGGCCAGGCGCAGGCCGCCGTTCATTTTCCAGCCGGTGGCGAGGCCGGTTTCGGCCTCCAGCGTGCGGTAGAGTTTTACGGATTCGCCGAGCAGCTGGGTGATGTTGGCGCTGCTGCGCAGCTGGCCCACCAGACCCGCCGCGTGCCAGGTGCTGCCGGAGGTGAGCCGGTGGCGTTCCAGCAGCACCACCTCCCAGCCCAGCCGGGCCAGGTGGTATGCGGTGGAGCAGCCGATGATGCCGCCGCCGATGATGACGGCACGCGCCTGGGTGGGGAAATTCTGCTCCATTTTGCTCCGGCCTCGCATAACAACACAAAACCACAAATACCCACAAATGGACCCTCTTGCCAGTGCGGCGCGCAGCTTTCACAAGCGGGGCTAGCTATTGGATGAGGTTGTCATGCGCGTTCTGCTTACCGGGCATCAGGGCTATATCGGCACGGTGATGGCACCGCTGTTGCAGGCAGCGGGGCATGTGGTGACGGGGCTGGATACCGGGTTTTACACCGGCTGCACCTACCCCGGCGCCCCTGCCCCGGTTGAACTGCCGAATATTGCGCGCGATGTGCGGGATGTGACGGTGGAGGATCTGCGCGGGTTCGATGCGGTAATCCATCTGGCCGCCCTCTCCAACGACCCGCTGGCGGATTTGAACCCGGATATCAGCTACGACATCAACCATCGCGGTTCTGTGCATATTGCGGAGATGGCGAAAGCTGCCGGGGTGGAACGGTTTCTGCTGGCCTCCTCCTGCTCCAATTACGGCTCGGCCGGGGATGCGGTGATTGATGAGACCGCGGCACTTCAGCCTGTCACCGCCTATGGGAAATCCAAGGTGCTGGCGGAGCGGGATATTTTGCTCCTGAAGGATGTGCGGTTTTGCCCTGCATTTTTGCGGCCGGCTACGGCCTATGGGGTTTCGCCGCGGTTGCGGTTGGATATTGTGCTGAACAATCTGGTGGCCTGTGCGGTGACGACGGGGCTGATTGTGCTGCAATCGGACGGCACGCCTTGGCGGCCGATTGTGCATGCGGCGGATATTTCGCGGGCTTTTATTGCGGCGCTGAATGCTGATCCGGCGAAGATTGCTGGTGAGGCTTTTAATGTTGGAAGGTCGGACCAGAATTATCAGGTGATCGAGATTGCTGAAGCCGTGGCGCAGACGGTGCCGGGGTGCAGGATTGAGATAGCACTTGGGGCTGGGCCGGATACGCGGTCTTACCGGGTGAATTTCGATAAGATCGCGCGGGTTATGCCGGATTTTGAGGCGAAGTTTGATGTGCTGACGGGGGCGCGGGAGCTTTATGAGAGTTTTACGGCGGCTGGGCTGACGAAGGCCGATTTTGATGGGATTCGGTATAAGCGGACGGGGACTGTTAAGGGGCTACTGGCGGATGGGGTGCTGGATGCGGGGTTGCGGCGGGTTGGTTAGGGTGGCCGGCTAGGAGGGGGAGCAGCGAAGTTCGGTGTCTCTTGTTTGCAGATATTAGATGTTTGTAGGACGATTATAGATAGATGGCGTGACGAAGCTGTGGTCCTGTACGGACCCAGCTTGGGAATGCTTCGGACGGTGTTTGGGCCGCGGCCGGGCGAGTATGGGGCGGGGCAGATGACGGATTTGGTGGCGGAACAGCATTGGGATGTTGTGGCGAGGGATTCTGGGGTTTGGCGGGGGTGTCGTTACTGTAAAATTTTTTTAAGAATGAGGCCGACAGGAGGCAGTTTTGGTTAATATCTGGATAATTGTTGGAGAGAGTAATGCGGGCAAATCATCGTCAACCCGCGCGCTAACAGGAATAAGAGAGCAAGCATTGTATAATATTGCGACGACAACTGGAACACTGGACGATGTCCTTGTCATACCATCAGCATTACAAGAATTCTACATAGTTCAACCCGCAGACTTTATTGCGAGTATAAGTAATAATTGTTTTATAAAACAACAGACAGGACCGACATATCTTAATGGGAAACCAACTGGCACAATAATCGAAAATGTTCTTATTTGCTTGCGCGAGAAGAAGATACAAAGGCGGCAGGCATGGGCCAGCTGCCCTGATGCAAACGCGTATATTTCAACACTTGCAGCCGTTTCAGGATGGACGATAAAACCCATTATACATTTAGCGTCACCCACATCACAATACGCGCCACCTGTGCCACATACTATATTGACTATTTCCGGGGGCGGAGTGGCTCCCCTCCCTGCCAATGAAAAAGCGCGTATCATACGCAATCATTGGGCGTGGCATTGATTAAAAATTTTTAGCAAGCGTAGGATGAGTTGGGCGTAGCGGAACCCATCTTGCAGCAGCTAATTATGTACATTTTTAGTGGGTGGGAGATTTTCAAGTGCTTGCTTATACCAGTCATCGCGGTCACTGACTCTTTGGGCGATTCCCAATTTTGTTTGGCTGTGATTCACTGAGGCGCGCCGATTCGGGTGCGGGAGGTGGGTATGGGTCGGCCGATTGAGATCACGAATT
>JAMFRU010000056.1 GCA_026224875.1 Acidocella sp. | reverse complement strand
CTCCGTGCGGCTCACACCGCGGATCGATCAACAGGGGCGGCCATGCCCTTTTTAATCAACCCGACTGGTACACTATTGCGCCGCCATCTGGCACATTTTTCCGCCGCCGTTGACACGCAAGGCCGCCCACGGCTTTGGTCTCGGGAATGCCGATACAATGACGTGCCAGCTGAATGGCAATTTGGCCCATCATGAATTCCACTATGGCATCGGTGGCAAAACCAGGATTGGAGACTTCCTCGCCGAGTGCCAGCAACTGCTGGCGAATCATCGGGTTCATGATGTCAAACCCGCCGAGCAGACGGCCATCGGTCCATTTGAATTCATCATCAAACCAATCCCGCATGGCATCGGGCGGGAAGATGCAGGCGATAGAGCGCTGACGGCCATAATAACCACTATGCTGCGCGTGGACCACCTGGCCGGCGGGTAACAGGAACATTTCGCCGATCGGCTCGAAGCGGTGCGGCGCCCATTGGTTTGGAAAGCAGCCGCGAACGTTGCCCGGCCGGGGTAACAGAGCAATCTGCAGCCAGTAGAAGGGCGCAAAGCTGACGATATCTATGGGGCCAGCCCAGATGCGCTGGAAGACCTGGATGCGCCCGAGTGCAGTTGTCCTATGCCCCTCCAGCCGGCTGGAGGTTCCTTCAATATCCAGCACGGCACTTTCCTCATCCAATTCCTGCGCACCCTTCCTGGCTATGTAATATGTCCCGATCGGATAGATATGTCCACACATTCTATAGACAACAAGGGGATTTATGGATGTATTATCTGCGCCGCATCAAACCGGCCGTGCCCGGTACGTCTCCCGTGCAAGGCCGAGCACATGAAAAGGAGACCGATATGAATGTAAGCGTGAGTCCATCCAAGGCTCTTAAAATTGAGCAGCTTCACCCGAGCATCGGCGCGGTGCTCGGCGGTGTGGATGCCAAGAGACCATTGGATCAGGCGACGGTCGATTTTGTTCGCCAGGCGCTGCTCGATTACAAAGTCGTCTTTTTGCGAGGCCAGCATCTCAGCGTGGAGCAGCAAAACCGCTTCGGGCAATACTTTGGTGATCTGCTGGACCATCCAATCAACATCGGTGGTACCTATCCGGATATTGACTGGCTTGAGGCACAGGGGCACCGGACAAGAGCCGAGAATTGGCACTCCGACCTGGCATTCCTTGAAACACCGGCGCTTGGGACAATTCTGTCGCTCACGGAGCAGCCGCCGGTAGGGGGGGATACGCTTTTTGCGGACCTCGAAGCCGCCTATAACGGGCTGTCTCAGCCGGTGCGCGATCTGGTTGACGGTTTGACGGTGCTGCATGACGCCGAGAATTTTTCGGACTGGGCCTGGGGACCCAATGTTGACGCAACGCGCCGTGCGGCGATTCTCAACTTCTCCGCACGGAAGGTGGAGCATCCCCTCGTCAAACTGCATCCGGAGACGGGCCGTAAGACCTTATTCGCGGCCAGAGGCTTTGCCCGAAAGATCAAAGGGTTGAGTGACGAGGAGAGTGACGGCATTTTGTCCCTGCTGGCCGCGCACGTAACCAAAGCCGAATATGTGGTGAGGTTCAAATGGCAGCCGGGCGATATTGCCTTCTGGGATAACCGGGCGACGTTGCACCGGTTATCGAACGATTACGGCGATGCACCACGCAAACTCCAGCGCATCCTGATATCGCAATTCGGCACATAATCGTGCCGTCAGGCAGGCTGGCCAGCCAACCGCGGTTTGAGCCACGGCGGCAGCATCCCATTACAAACCAATAACTTAGTTGTCCGCCGGCCAGCAGGACCGCGCCGCAGCCGGCTAAGCGCAAGGATAGGTCCGCTGCGGCGGCGGCGCTGAAAACGGGCTAAATCGACTTTCGGTAATTTCATGGTTATGTTGACGTCAGGACCGTCCGATCCGGGGCTGTTAAAAGGATTCTCCTCGTGTCGCATATGTTGACGGCAACACCCCGTTCCATGAAAGCCGCCGAGCAGGCCCGCTTAGGCACATTTCAGGCGCCGCTGCAGATGCGCGCGGTGTGGCAGGTGGTTTCGACCTTCGGGGCTTATGGTGCGCTGACTGCGGCAATGTACGCGTCGGTGAAGTATTCGGTATGGCTGACTTTGTTGCTGGCGATTCCCTATAGCGGGCTGATGATCCGGATCTTTATTTTTCAACATGACTGTGGACATAACTCGTTTTTTGCCACCCCGCTGCATAACCGGATTCTCGGGCGGGTGTGCAGCGTGATCACGATGACACCTTTTGCCTGGTGGCGGCGGGTGCATGCGCGGCATCATGTTACTTACAACAATCTGGATCTTCGCGGGTGTCCGGCAGATTTTTATACCGACTGTCTGACGCTGGCCGAATTCGAGAAATTGAGCCGGTTTAAGCGTGGGGTATACCGATTAAGCCATAATCCAGCCCTTATTCACCTGCTGCAGCCGCCGTTGGTTTTTATGATCCTGCAACGCGTACCGTTCGATACACCGGCATCCTGTGCGGCGGAGCGGCGCAGTGCCTATGCGTTGAATCTTGGTCTGTTGCTCATGTTTGCACCCCTGATCTATTTTTTCGGCATAAAAGCAGTGCTTCTGGTGCATCTGCCGGCAATGGTGCTTTCCTCGATCATCGGCATCTGGCTGTTCGCGGTGCAGCATAGGTTCGAAGCATCGCAATGGTTTGCCAAAGCGGATTGGACGCAAGCCAATGCTGCCTTGCACGGTACGTCCTATTTTAAATTACCGCGGCTATTGCGTTGGTTTACGGCCGATATCGGTACGCACCATGTCCATCATCTGCGCCCGAGCATCCCGAATTACCGGTTGCACGAATGCCATGAAGCCTGCCAGCAGACGATGGCGGACGTGACCGTTCTTACCATCGCCGAAGCACTGAAAACGCCCAGCTACGCGCTTTGGGACGAAAACCGCCGCCGCATGGTGCCGTTTCCAGCGCGCTAAGGAAAGCCGGCATAGGATGGGTTGCACCTGAACCAGCCAATCCGTTTTTGGTTAAATCTCGCTACGAGCAGAACTTTCCCATCAGCTTTGGCTCTCTCACCGAGAGGCGACCTCACTGTGATGCTCTACCAGCGCCAGTTGCGCATATTGGTGCGGGCGGGCGTGACGCAACCAGATGCTGTAAAATAGCCCCGCGACCAACGTGGCGAGATATAAGCCGGGCAACCAGGCAACGAACGGCGTGTTTATCGTGGAAAGCAGAGTGAAGTTGGTGCAGACGGCGGCCAGCGCGATGACCAGCCCGACAGCAGCGCATTGCGAGGCAAGTATGACGACAGCACCCGCCTCCTTCTTGCGCCTTAGAACATAAAAAACGATCGCGATCGCGGCAGCGGCTTGAAGGGCGATAATGCCGAGTGTTCCCATGCCGATGAGCACCGGGATGATCGCGGCGTACGGATCGGTTCGCGTTAATGCGATGCCGACAAGGCAGATGCTGGTTACGATCGACACGAAGAGAGTTGCGGCGCTTGGTACATTTCGGGCCTCGTCGAACCTCGCGAGCGGCCGCGGTAGCAATCCCTCACGGGCGAGCGCGAACACGTAGCGGGAGGCCGCCGCATGAATGGCAATGTAGGTCGCCAGCATCGACGTGCATAGCAGCACGCCCGCGACATCAGACGCCGTCTGCCCGTCATACTGCGTGATCAGATCCAGCATGAGCGTGCCGCCGGCAGATACCGCCCGGGCCTTTGCCGCACCGGCGCCTAAAGCACCAACCGTGATCCAGGCTGTGAGGAGATAGAAGGAACCGATCAGTATAACCGAAACATAGCTGGCCAGCGGGATGCTGCGCACCGGATCTGCCGCCTCTTTGGAGTAGAGGGCGCCGGATTCAAACCCGACAAAGCAGGTAAATGCCGTCATCAGTGAGACACCGACGCCAGGCACGAACCATTGATGCGGCGTAAAGGATGATAGCGGGAATGCGGCCCATCCCTTGGCGGCAATGACGCTGCCATCGAAGACGACGAGGACGGCGGTTTCAACCACGATGATGACCGCGAGGAGCTTGGAGGAGGCGTCCATCGAACGATAGTTCAGGATGCCTGTGAGCAGCGCTGATACGGCAGCACAGATTGTCCAATCGACCTTGAAACCAACCGCGAGGAAGACCTGGGAGTCGAAATAACCGCAGGCGGCAGCAAGCCCCAAAGCGAAACTGCCATAGGCGACGATCGCGCAATAAGCGGCTCCCACACCCAACGGTTTGCCCAGCCCCTCCGCAACATAGGTGTAAAACGCGCCCGTACTCACGACGCGGCGGCCGATGAACGCATAGCCGGTGGTGAAAGCGATCAGGATGGCGCCTGCAATCAGGAACGCGACCGGGACATTGGCGCCGGTGCCCCGTGCGATCGCGATGGGCAGATTGCCGATCATCGACGCCAGCGGTGCTGCCGCCGCTATGACGAGAAAGACAATATATTGGGTCGAAAGCCTGTGCTGATTTTGGGGCTGATCGGTGGCAGGACGGCTCACGCAATACTCCATCGGTTTCGGTTCTGATGGGCGGAGCGTTGTTCGAAGTCAAGAACTATGAAAGACCAGAAACCTCAAATTTTTAGCTGCCGGCACGGTGCGGCTGGAGATTGGTAGCATCATCGAACAATGCTACCAATCTCGTCTTCAGGCCCTCTCATGGCGGCAACAGGGGAACGAATCCCCCAACGAGACGCTATGGTTTTAGGCCTTTATGGGCAGTTTTCGTTGTTGATTCGGATTCGTACTGCCAATTCACTGTGGACACGACCGAACCACGCACGGGGTTGCTGCTTTATGTGGTGACAACAGCGCGCCGGCGGCGGGCCAGCGATATGGCGGACGCCAGAGCCGAAATGACGAAATAGATCGCGCCGAACGCGGCATAGGGAGCAATATTGACGCCGCTTGGTACACCCGTTCCAGCGGCAGCTTTCTTGACAAAGATTGCTCTAGCCAGCGCCGATTGCGCGCCACTCAGGATCATCGGCCATTGCGCGCTGAAGCCACGCCAGCGCCGTATACCCGGGACGAGTTGCAGGAGGCCCGACAGAGCTGCCCAAATACCGAACACGTACAGCAATCGTAGGCTATCGCGAGGATTACGGCGGTGGTCACGACAGTGCTGACCAGGCGTTGAACGCCTGGGTTGGATTAGCCCTGAGCCCCCCGTTTCTGCTGGCATCACACCAGTTCGCGACCGCATCCCAGGCGGGATATGCCACTAAAAGCGCGCTTGCCAATGGGGATGGCGATCTGCCCACCAAGAAAGCCGCGGCCACCCAGACTGCTGAGAAACCGGCACGGGTTGCATAGTAACCTGCCAGCCAGCGCGCGTTGCTGGTTTTGGTAGTTTCTGCTATCTGCGACATCAAATGTTCCATAATGCTATTTGGTATTGGTTGTCCTTTCGATTCTGGTTTCATTTTTTTGATGCTGAACCAGAAAGAATACTGCGCGAGGCGATCCTGAGCACGCCTCGCTTTTGTATCAAGACTTGTTTGCAGCACCTGCGGCGGCGTCCTCGATCAGATGAGCGACCTCTTCGGGATGCGAGCGGTAAACGGAATGGCTGGCGCCCGGCACCTGGATCGTTTCCCGGCTATGCGCGCGCGCTGCATACATACGCTCGAGATCCGGGCTGATGATGTGGTCGGCATCCGCGACCATGTACCAGACCGGCTTGGTCTTCCAGGCAGGATTGACGATCGGGGTGGTAAACACCTTGGCCCAAGTTAGGGCCTCGGAATGCGCCTCAAAATTCGCCTCATCGGTGGGCAAATCGGCGGCAAATTCGGCATGATATCGCTTCGGATCTATATAGGCGTAGCCGTCCGGTGTTTTCATAATCGCGCTGCGCCCGATTGCGGGATAAAGTTTACCGTTGCCGGCCTCGGTCTCCCCGGTATCGGGCGCGTGCGCGGCAATATAAACAAGCCCAACGACATGGCTGTCCGTGCCGGCCTCGGTAATAATGGCACCGCCATAGCTGTGGCCGACAAGAATTGCGGGACCGTTCTGCAGATCAAGCACACGCTTCGTGGCGGTCACATCGTCGGCGAGACCGGTGAGCGGTTCCTGCACGATGCAGACGTTATAGCCGTCGTGCGTGAGAATATCGTAGACCGGACGCCAGCCCGATCCATCGACAAAGGCGCCGTGGACGAGAACGATATTATGGATCGGCGGGGTAGCTGGTGTTTGGGCCTGGGCCGGAAGGCTGCCGGCTGCACCAGCCATCAGGCAAACAGCCATAGCGGTGCCCATGTTCAATCTTTTCATTTCGGTTTCTTTCATCAAAGCAGCGATCTCAAAGCAAAATGCTTCAATGGTGTTTTCGAATTGGATTTGGCTGGTGAAACACGTGCCGAGAGAAACCAGCACATAGCTGCCATGCTCAGGCGGCCGTTAACATGCGCCGCACTGCCAGCGAACTCCCCGACGTGACTCCGCGCGAACTTCATTGGGCAGAGGCAATGCGCGCGGAGCGCCGGGGGGATCACGCCGCCTATGAGCGCCTACTCAAGGAGATTGCCGTGATGATGGGCAGACTAGTCCGCGCACGCCTCGCCAGGGCCGGCCTGAGCGTGGACGAGGCGGAGGATGTGGTGCAGGAGTCCTGATCGGGCTGCACGGCAAGCGGCACACCTGGGATGAGACCAGGCCGTTCATGCCGTGGCTGTATACCATCACCCGCTACAAGTTCATTGACTCGGCCCGCCGCCTTGGCCGGGAACGGGCGCGCCAGGTGAACATCACGATGGAGGAGATGGCTGAGATGTTCGCAGCACCTGCTGAGGATCCGGACCGGACTCTGCTGGATATCGATCGGCATCTTGCCGATCTGCCGCAGAGCCAGCGCCAGGTGGTGCTCGCATTGGGCGTGGACGGCGCCACCGTGCGCGCTACGGCCGAGCAGTTCCACACCAGCGAGGGCTCGGTGCGCGTGTTGTACCATCGCGCCCTGCGGCGCTTCATGGCAAAAAACCGGCCGGATGATAATTCGTGAACAGGACGCAGGACATGGCACCCACCACACACACTGACGGCCTCATCGGTGGTCTCGCGCGCGAGGCGGGCAGCAGTCGCGTGGCCGATCCCCGCGCGTTCAAGATCATCTTGATTGTCGCGGCACTTTTCTCTTTGGGCATCGCTGTGGCGCTCGTGCTGACGCTGATTGGCCTGCGCCCCCATTTTGCCGCGGCCGACCATCGCGCAGCACTTGTCTACAAAATCGTCAGTATGCTGTTGCTGAGTCTGGGCGGGCTGGTCCTGGCCAGTCGTGCCTCCTTGCCAGACAGCGGCCGGCTGACGATCACGGCCCTTCTTCCGGCGGTGATCGTGCTGGCTTTTAGGGCTGCTACAGACCCTTCAGGCCTGTTTGGCCTGGGTAGTGCAGGCATCTCGGCCTACGGATGCGTCCTGATAATCCTCGGTGTGTCGCTCCTGCCACTGGCCATCATGATACGCGTGTTGCGGATCGGCGCGCCCACGCGCCCCGCTCTGACTGGCGCCATTGCTGGGCTGCTCTCTGGCGCATTGGGCGCCACCGCCTATGCCCTCGCCTGCAGGAATGATGGCGGGTTGTTTGTCGCCATCTGGTATCCGCTGGCAATTTTTGTGTTGGCCGCCTTGGGTGCTGCAATCGGCCGGCGCGCTTTAGCCTGGTAGGGTTCGCCGGCGACGCTTGATGCCGAGGTGACCCTGGCGATCTGCACACCGATGTTCTGATGCACAAAGCGCTCGTCACAACCACCGGACTGCGCACGGCGCGCCAGATCAGCAATGTGTATCAATACTGAAAGATGCTGCCATCAACATTGTACCCAATCTGCCAGAAGAAGTAGCCATCATGCAAAACTCCATTGCAATATCGCATGTAATTTTTATTTTGTAACGTTCTTCACCTGACCTTCCAATCTTGCAAAGATGATTTGAAAAAGCTCAACCTGTATGTAAGACTATGAGAGATGCCGACAAAAACATCCCCACTTCGTGTGCTCGCATGGCCAAGCGGCAGTCAGCAAGAGTTGAACCCCTATGTCCGGCTGATGTATTCGGCTTTTGTTCCGCCGGCGGCCATCGTTACAGCATTCCAGCCGCTGCAGTTGTATATTCCGCCCGCCGATGTTTTTCATGTGCATTGGCCGGAAGGTATCTTTAACGGCAGGATGGGAGGCATCGCGCCGTTTGCAGCTCTAAAAGCCTTACGTGTGCTGATGGTTTCTCGCCGCATACGACGGCATGGCGGACTGGTCGCGCTGACCGCCCATAATGCAGTGCCTCACATGCATTTAAGCGGATGGCGGCACGCCTTATGGCAAAAATATCACACCCGCCTTCTACGCGAAACAGGATTGCTCGTGGGACTTTCGGAAGGTGGCCTGGCGGCATTTCGTGACATGAATCCGGCGGCCGCATCAATCCCAGGATGTGTTATTCCACATCCCCACTATAAAACCATATATCCCGTGCCCCCGCCACGTAACGTCGCGCGCCAACGGCTGGGGCTTCCCGCCGACCGTTTGGTTGTCGGCATGATCGGCTCGATGCGGCCAAGCAAGCAGATCGGTGCAGCCATCCGCCTATTTCGGCAGGCAGCAGCCGCGCACGAGATGCTGTTCGTCGCGGGGAGTTGCGAAGACGATCTGTGGAATGAACTGACACAAGCAGCCGGCGATGATCAATCCGTGCGTCTGCAGAGGGGATCGCTCAGCGAGCAGGAGCTGGCGACGGTTTTTGGTGCGATCGATGTCTGCCTCTTAAACCAGGGCACAATATTGAACTCGGGCACGGCTTTGCTGGCCCTGTCCCTCGGCGTACCGATCATCGCGCCCGCCGCCGGCGCATTACCTGAATTGAAAGAGTTCTGTGGCGAGTCATGGGTCAGCTTGTTTGCTCCACCGCTGACATCCACCGTTCTTCGGCAGTTATTGGACAATACCCAAAGAGGAAACGAGCGGCCCTGCAGCGCACTTGATAGACTTGCGCCCGATCGTCTGTCAGCTGAGCTCCTGGACCGATTTTATCAATTGCTCGCTCCGGGATAAAGTAGCGGACCGCGCACGATAATCATATGTACACCGAGCGTTATATCTGGGATATTCAAGTGCCGCTCCTGCAGCCGGTATTGCATGTTATTTTACGTTAAGCCAAAGATTGAACCAACCGAAATCCGCTAGGAGTAACCAAATGAAGATCGCAATTATTGGTGGTGGATATGTTGGGTTGGTTTCCGGCGCATGCTTTGCCGAGTTCGGCGTTTCAGTCGCCGTGGTGGAAGCCGATGCGGCAAAGCGGCAAATGCTTCTGGAAGGCAAAATCCCCATTTACGAACCCGGGCTGGACAAGCTCGTTGCGGATAACATCCAGGCCGAACGCCTTAGCTTCCCCAACAATCTGGAGGACGGCATCTCCGAAGCCGAGGCAGTTTTTATAGCTGTCGGCACACCGGCTCGCCGAGGCGATGGCCATGCTGATCTGACCTATGTATTTGCCGCGGTCGAGCAGGTCATTATGGCACTGCGGCACCCGGCTATCATCGTAACAAAATCGACAGTGCCGGTGGGAACAGGACGCAAAGTCGCCGAGCTTGCGCATCGGCTAAGGCCGGACCTGGCCGTGGAGGTCGCCTCAAATCCGGAATTCCTGCGCGAAGGGAGTGCCATAACCGATTTCATGCGGCCAGACCGCGTCGTCGTGGGCACGGGAAGTGAACGGGCGCGAGAGGTCTTACGGCGCCTTTACCGCCCCTTATATCTCATTGAAGCGCCGATTATATTTACCGATTTAGAAACAGCCGAGCTAATCAAATATGCTGCCAACGGATTCCTGGCGATGAAGATTACTTTCATAAACGAAATGGCAGATTTATGCGAGAAAGTCGGTGCGGATGTTAACGATGTGGCACGCGGGATTGGATTGGATGGACGGATCGGCCGTAAATTTCTACATGCGGGTCCAGGATTTGGCGGCTCATGTTTTCCTAAGGATACGCTTGCGCTGATGCGGATTGCCGATGAAGCCGGCGCGCCAAGTCGGCTTATACAGTCGGTGGTAAGCGTGAATGACGCGCGCAAGACGGCCATGGCGGCGCGGGTTGTGGAAGCTGCGGGTGGCGATGTCGTGGGCAAGCGAATCGCGGTGTTAGGTATTGCCTTCAAACCGGAAACTGACGACGTGCGCGAAGCGCCATCATTGCCGCTGATTACCGGGTTGGTGGCTGCAGGGGCGAATGTGGTGGCTTTCGATCCGGAAGCGATGGCCGGCGCACGGGCGTTGCTACCTGCTGAGGTCGAGTTCGCCGAGGACGCTTCTGCCGCAATCCATAATGCGGACGCGCTCGTAATCGTAACCGAGTGGAATGAATTTCGTGCTCTTGAGCCGACAAGATTGGCGCAGCTTATGCGCGGACGGGTTCTGGTCGATCTTCGCAACATATTTGACCCAGGTGCCATTAGGGCAGTCGGACTTGAATATCATGGCATCGGCCGCAGAAGGGTTGAACCCGGGTGAAATATCCCGGCTCGTGCGCCGTTTGTATCCGGATTTTCCGAAAGCGACGATTAGGTCTTCAGGACCTTAGCAGGCGATCACGGTATCCGCGAAATCCTGTGGTACCAGAACGCGCGCTGCAACGTCATTCCAGGTTTGAAACTGGCGTGCTGGAACTTTCCCGACCATCTCCAGCGCGCAGCTAAGTGCCACACGAATTGATTCTGTGTCGCCGACATCATAGCCGCAACGCGTCTTGTTCGTGCCAACGGCAAAATCCGGGCAAACCGCCGGCAGCCCAAAATATTCGAATTGCGCGAGCTTAAGGCTTGAGTCGGCCAGATATTCCGTGCCTGGTGCCCGACGGTAAGGAGCGACGCCAACGGTCGCATATTTCAAGTATGCAAGCGTGTCACGAAACGGCATTTCATCATATAGAATAACATTTTTCGGGGCGGTAAATTTTATACCACATCCAATCACGTGAAATGTAATTTCGGGAAAATCAGTTGCCACTGCGTGGAAAAAGGAGGTGTCGAACAGCATCGAGCCAACCGAGACAACATTGACTGGGCTCTGATAAGGTGTCGGACCGACTTCAGAAAACTCCGCAACATCCACGCCAAACTCTGCACGGTAGCGCCGGCTTTCTGCCCATTTGAAATCATTCATCATCCTTGGCGAACGCATGCTCACATGACCGATCATGGCACCATCTTTCTCCAGTTGACGCTGGACGAAGGGATGCGCCCCCACCGTGTCCAGCAAATCCGTTGCATAATAGATAATATGCGCGTGTGGATTCAGGCGGTGAATCCTGCGCACAAAAATAGCAGCTACACTAGACTCGATGATTACGTAATCAGCAGTAGAGAGAAATTGGTCCACGGTCCGGTTTGGGGAGTGCGCATACAGCCTGTACAATGCCCCCATCGCGGTGTTGAGTATGCCATTTTGTGAGGCAAAGGGATGAAGGATTGTCCGCCATAGATAGCATTTTATGCCATCGACGAGTTCAATTCGATTGCTGCGATCTGCCAATGGCAGGCGCGAATCTCCTTTCCACTTCGATAAATGACTGAAGCGCATAGAAACAAACGAAACATCATGTCCTAGATTGGCCATCGCGCGGGCGACTTGATGAATGCTCGCTCGCTTTGCTGTTCGATAATCGTGATAGGCCGAGAGGAACACAATTTTCTTTGCCGTGTTCAAGCCTCTACCCGCCTTTCGACCGCGGCTTCATATAGCTTAAGGACATCCCGCGCGCGCTCCTCCCAAAAAAAGGTCTGTTTTATATTTGTAACCGCCGACACGCTGACGGAGTCCTGCTTGGCCTGCGAGAGGAGTTCAGCCAAGGCCGAGATATCGCCAACATCGTAGGTCGTATGAATATCCGCGACATTGGTAATCGCCAAGTTTCCTGGAATACGCGTGCAAATCACCGGAAGACCAGCCAACAGCATTTCCAGAAGAACCGTCGGCAGCCCTTCTTGTTCTGATGCAAGAACAAAGATATCGCTGCCGGCTACCATCCGCGCTACGTTTGAATCATCGACAAATCCGTGAAAAGTAACGCGGCCGGAGACGCCGGATTTGGCGGCAAGTTCCTCAAGCGCCGCACGCTCTTTGCCACGGCCAACAATGTGGAAATGCGCATTGGGAATGCGCCCCGAGGCGAGGGCAAGAATCACATCGCCGACACGTTTCACCGGGTCCAGCCGGCCGACCGTTAGAATTGCCGGATCTCCTGGCAAATGCGGCACTTGGTCCGATGGAATTGTTGGGACAAGATCCTCAGCCAACACACAATTCGGAATAATTGTGGTGCGGTCTATGGAGATATCACGGTCGGCAAAGAATCCATGCCAGGCATCGGTCAGCAAGATCGTTCGGCTACCTTTTTCGAGGAAGAATTTTTCAGCGGTACGGTCCCATCCCGCCTTGAACAGCTGGTTTAGAGATGTCCTTCCTCGGTAATAAGCGTGCGGCGTATATAAAAACGGCTTCCGGCGCAAATAGGCAAGAATTGCGCCGCTCAATGCATATTTTGACCGGCCGCCATGAACATGCACGACATCTGCCCAGGAGAGATGTTTTCCTAAAGATTGAGGAGAAACATGCATCGCCTGATAGGGGGTCGAAACAAAGGTTGGGTTGAGTGATGCCACCCGCACATCGCAGCCCAGTGCCGCCAGTGCTTTCGAGAGCCCGTGAATATGGCGCGCTGTACCACCGCCACCTGCGAATGGTTCAAAATCTTTGTGGACCTGGAGAATCCGCATTATGCTGGATGACTGGTATTGCTACGTGAGGCCGCCGGCAGATAGCCGAGCCCTTCCACGATTGCTGTCAGCGCGGCCCTGGCATCCCATGCCGCCTTCCACCCCGTTTTGCGTTCGAGCTTTTCGGGATTGCCCAGTTGTTGAAGACGATCGACCCTGCGAAACCGTGAAAGTTCCGATTCGATAGTGATTTCCTTGCCCAAAATATCTCCCATGAGATGCACCAGCTCTGCCACGCTGAGCTCTCGCCCCGTACATAGATTAAAAGTATCTATCGGCGGACCGTCCTTGATATACGCAAGGGCGGAAACAAAACCGCTGGCAACGTCGTTAACGTAAATATAGTCGCGCTTTGGCTTGGTATTTCCCAGCCGCACGACGGGCCGCTCATCTCCTCCCACGATCTGCGCCAGGATGTCAGGAATCAGATGGCCGTTCGGATCGCCATTGCCGATCGTGTTAAACAAACGAACGAGGTGAGCTCTGGCACCGACCCGCTCCGCCCAGCCCTTGACCTGGTATTCGTTGGCCAGTTTCGTGATGGAATAGACATCGCTGGCACCCGTCGCGGTCTCACCCTCGATGAGTGGGCCACTATCCCAGACATAAACAGCGCCGCTGGATGCCATAACAATGCTGCCGGTCCCCACGGCCTCCGCAGCCTCCAATAACGATTGTGTGCCCATTACATTCACATCAAAAGCAAGATGCGGGTCACGTTCACAGGTCGGAATATGATGGACCGCGGCGAGATGCAGAACGGCATCCGGACGATGATCGGCAAATATCTGCTTCATCAACTGCCGGTCCCGAATATCCGCTGTGACCGGCACAATTTGGGCGGAGGCTGCCGGCAAAGGCAACTTTACGTAGCCGTTATCAACCGCGATTACCCGGCAGCCCAAGTCTGACAGCAAACGAACAGCACGCGACCCGATAAAGCCCGCGGCACCCGTTACGAGAACGACATCGAATGGTGGTTTTGGTGGTTGGAAGGAAACGCAGAGTTCGTTCATGTTCATGCCAAAATATATTCCTTAGGCTAAACATCATGCATATGCTCGCCAGCTATGATCGAGCATACGGCAATGATAAGTCAAGATATCTTATCCCCGTTTAGCTAATTTAATGATCAGTTCAATTAACACCAATGATTATCGAGCCCAAGGATTACATGGCCGATATATACAGCCATCATTTAGCACGCGACGCCGGGGCCTGAGCGTGGCGGCATAATCGTTCGTGTACAAACAGACTCTTGGCGCAACCCGAAGATTCATTGAAAATCCTCAATCTTTCATCAGATTTCCCAGGAAATATGAAGCCTCCCACTTTACGATCCACCAAAGCTCATACTTTATTATTATATTAGCCCTATCGAGGGTTACCCACGGGTTACGGCACAAGCCTCTCCTAGTGTCGCAGCGACCTACTATTATTTAATGTTGCGGCGCAAAATATTTCATTGACCTTAAGACAAAATTTAGCGACTAATATTCATCAGCTAACTGATCAATACCGCGACTGACCATTCCATGTTGCGGAAGGGATGTTTTTGATTGATCTCGTTTGTAGGGTCGAATGATTGAGCGCTCCGCCGTAATGATCTGAGGAGTTCACATGAATGAGCGATCAATCTTCGCGTTAGAGGGTCAAAACACAAACGAAACAGTATTCGGTTTCGGACGGCCACGGTGGCAGAGCCATCTTGACCATCAGGAATCCGCTGATTTTGCGGTAAATATGTCTAGCGGCCGCAATCATCCAGCACTTATGCAGGCTGCACGTCTGATAGACGGTTTAACAATTTTGTTAACGACTTTCGTCGTACTCAGGCTCGAACACAGGCATTTTCTCGGCCATAGTCTAAATTTACAATCCGCTGCGGACATGGTTACGGTACTTTTTTTCGTTACGACAAATAGGCGCTGGCGCCTGGGGGAGACGCGTCTTCGTGGGATCGTACTTCAGCAGGCCCTTTTGCTGACGCCCCCCCTTGTTCTCGCGGCCACCGTCCATGCGTGCGTATTGGTATTGCTTGGGTCGAGCTTCGGCGCTTTGGTGAAGACCACTGGTGTATGGACTTGTGCGGCCATGCTTGGACTGATGGTGACCAGGACCGCCACCGCCGCCGCCGCAACGCATGACATCGTGCAGCGCCATCTCACACGCAAAATCGCGATTATAGGTTCCGATGCCTATTCCTACAGGATGGCTGAGCGGCTTGCCAATAATCTCCACAAGAGCTTTCAGGTTGTCGGTGTTTTCGATGATCGTCCTGTTACACCCGGACAGCGCCCCCTCACCGGCTCGATCGCTGACCTAATCAATCTCAGTCGCGGAACCAAGCTTCATTGCATTATCATTGCCATGGCGCCCGGGACCAAATCGCTGGCCCCGATGCCGGGCCTGGGGCTTCGGCTGCGCCATGTTCTTGCCGATATATATACCCTACCTCACCTAATTTCGGCTGATGTCTCCCTTCCCGTCGAAATGCTGGGCCCAATGTCCTTCATGGTTCTGCAACGGCGCCCCCTTGATGAGGTTCAGCTATTCCGTAAGCGCTGCCTGGACCTCGCCTTCGGCCTTGTCGCCGGCGCCATGTTCTTGGCCCCACTGCTCCTCGTCGCTGCTGCGATAAAACTTGAATCACGTGGTCCCGTATTGTTCCGCCAGCCGCGCCGTGGTTACAACAACAGGCAATTTACGGTTTTCAAGTTCCGGACGATGTATACGCATCAGTCCGATTTTCTTTCGGAGCGGCAGACGTCCCGCGGCGACCCGCGCGTCACCAGGGCCGGGAAATGGCTGCGCCGCCTGAGCATCGATGAACTGCCGCAAATTTTAAATGTCATCCTTGGCGACATGTCCCTGGTTGGCCCCCGCCCGCATGCGCTGCACACGCGTGTAGAGGGACAGCTTTTGAATGACGCGCTGGCAGAATATCTGATCCGTTATCAGGTCAAGCCTGGCATCACGGGCTGGGCTCAAATCAATGGTGCACGGGGCGAACTTGTCACCAATGACGACCTGCGCCGGCGCGTGGCGCTTGATCTCGAATATATCCAGCATTGGTCGGTATGGTTCGACCTCAGAATCATGGCTCTAACCGCAACGCGAGAGGTTTTTAGTAAACATGCCTACTAAAACTTTAGATGTTGAAACACTCGAGCAGTTCAACCACTTCCAACCCCACGGTGCGGATGTATCTGAATCAGCGGCCAATAACGTCAACATCATGGGGCTCCGGCTGCACAATCTGGACCGGCACAGGATCGCGCAAAGTGTAATCGCGGCGGTGCGGGAGCAACGGCGCTTGCTGGTGGTTAATGCCAATGCACATCTCGTCGTGCTCGCGCAAAAAACGCCATGGATGACCGAATTGTTCCTGAAGGCGGATATCGCATTTTGCGACGGCGCCGGCGTCCAGCTCGCAACACGCTTGCTCACCGGTAAGGCGGTGCATCGTACAACGCCACCGGAATGGATTGGCGCCGTGTTGAGTGAACTTGGGCCGGATGCTTCGATTTTCTGGCTGGGCGGCGAACCTGACGTTGTAGATGAGGCGGCATGTAAATACGAAAAGAGATTCGGCGTGCGCACGGCCGGAACGCAACATGGCTATTTCGATATGTCGCCCGGCTCAGCAGACACACGCGCCATCGTTGCGCGAATTAACGCGGTTCGCCCCTCGATCCTGCTTGTGAATATGGGAATGCCACGGCAAGAGCGTTGGTTATGGGACAATTGGGATCAACTCCACTCCTGCGTGGCCGTTACCGCGGGCGCCCTTGTGGACCACGCGGCGGGGCGGGTCAGCCGCCCTCCGCGCTGGGTCGCCAATCTCGGCGTTGAATGGCTCGTGCGACTCATCCGGGAACCTCGCAGGCTGTGGCGGCGATATCTGCTTGGCCTTCCGGTTTTTGGCGCCTATATGTTGCTTTATACTTGGCAGACAGCCTGGTCGCGCGATATTCGGAAGATCCATGGCAGACACGAATAGCTTAGTGATCGAAAACAGGAGCCCTAAGGATTGGTCAATTAGGTATGAATGAACGTGCGGTTCTGACACATATGTTTCCGGCGGAGCCAATGCCTGCCGGTGTGCTGACAATTAAACGCATATTCCGGGTCTGGCGGCGCCATTTGCGGTTGTTTCTTACCTGCTTTGCCGGGGTTATTCTCGTCGGAGCAGCCGTAATTTTGTTACTGAAACCGAGCTATACCGCGACGGCGGTGGTCATGATCGGTCCGCAGAATGCAGATCCAGCTGCGCCGATCGGGCAGCAGACTGCTGACACCGTTGATGACGACGTTTCCGCAACGGATGCCTCCCGCATGCAATCGCGCGACGTTGCGGCGGCGGTTCTGGCGCAAATCCCTCCCCTACCGGCTCCAGCGGGATTTAACATCGGGAAAACTCTGTGCCGCATCGGCGTAACACCATTATGCGCAAGTGCCGGACCGGCAGACCCCGTTGCCGTACAGCAGGCTGAAATCGATAAATTCCTGAAAACAGTGGCCGTTGTTCCGGAGATTCATTCGCACGCTATTGACGTAAGTGTCACCGCACCGACAGGGCCGCGCGCTGCCTTGCTTGCTGACGCGGTGGTAACAACCTTTCAGCAACGCGACCTTACGCAGCAGACGGATGATATTAACCGCGTTGCGGCGTGGCTGGATACAAGAACGACGCAGTTGCAACGGCACTGGCTTGATGCGGTGAATACTGCGAATGCCTTCAGCGTCGCGCATGGACTGACGAATGCCAATGGCGGGGCAACCACAACACCGCTGATCGATACGCAGATCACCAATACGGCCACCAGCCTGGCCGCTGCCCAGGCGCAGCTCGCCCAGGCCCAGGCGCAATCCGATGCGCTGCACGCGGCGTTTCTCACCGGACATGCCAGCGGTCTTGTGGTTATGGCCAATCAGCCGGTGCTGGTGGCGGCGGCGAATTCTCTTCTACAATTGCAACAATCACGGGGCCAGCTGGCCAGCGAATTTGGGCCGGACTATCCCAAAATCAAAGCCTTGGACCGGCAGATTGCGGACACCGAGGTGACGCTGAATAGCCAGACGGCCTCGGCATTGGGCTCGATTAACGACACGCTGATTTCGGCGCAGGCAAATGTTAATCAGCTCACCCAGAATCTCGACGAGTTGAAGACGCAGGCGGCAGGCCAAAGTGCGGAGGAAGCGCAATATCTCAGCCTCACAGATGAGGCGCTCAGCGCCAAGAATGTCTACGAGACATTCCTTGAGCATGAAAATGATGTGGTGGATCGTGCTGCCTTGCTGGAGCCGCCGGTCATTCTTGTATCCCATGCCGGGGTGCCGCTGCACCCGACCTTTCCAAATAAGCTAAAGCTGGCCATCGGCGTATTCGCGCTGGCGCTGGCGACAGGGCTTGCCGCCATATTCATTCGCGATCATCTGTCGATCGGCTTCGACGAAATCGACAGCATCTCAACGAGCACGCAGTTGCCAGTGCTCGCGATGCTGCCCCATATGTCCGCCAAACTAGGCGGGCCAATCGAGCGGCATGTGCTGGACGATCCGTTCTCCAGCGCCAGCGAGGCTGTCCGGGGCCTCGCTGCCAAACTCGCATTGCTGGCGGGAGACACCACCCTCCCACGTGCTGTGCTTGTGGCATCTGCAGGTGCTGCCGAGGGTAAGAGCACTTTGGCTGTCTGGCTGGCCGTGACGGCGCGGCAAGGGGGCCAGGCGGTGCTGCTGATTGACGGGGACCACCGCCGCGGCACGCTCATGGGCGAGACGGCCGGCAGTGCGAAGCCGGGATTGACCGATTTGATTTCCGGCCAGGCAAAACCAGCGGATGTCATTAAAACCGACCCAGCAACGAAAATCGACTTCATTTCCTCCGGCATGACGATGTCGCGGCCATTTGGACCGGAGGAGATTTCCCGGCTGCGACTTCTGATCGAGTCTCTGAAAAAACAATACAGTCTGATCGTTATCGATAGCCCTCCCCTACTGGCGATGACTGACGGGCTGGTGCTTGGCAATGTTGCTGACCAGACCGTTTTTGTGGTGCGCTGGCAAGAAACATCCCGCAAAGCGGTGAGCGCCTCGCTGGAAAGATTGCGCGCTTACGGCGCCAAGGTGCCCGGCATCGTGGTGACCATGCTGGATGAAAACCCCAGCCTGGCTTATGACGGCGCCTATAGCCGGCGGGAAATGAAGCTGCTCAGCCGGCCGTATGGTACTTAAGATTCAGACGCCCTCGCGAAAACCTTTGTACCAGATGGGCCGGATGATTGGACAGAGCCGTATCACGCCGCAAACCTCTCCGACTCACGAGCGGTACGCGTGAGATTGCATTCTAGTTTCCTCCTGCTGTCGGTGGCGGCACTGTTCGGGGCGGGCAGCGTCGCCCGGGCGCAACTCATTCAGCAGAATTTCCCGACCGATATTCCGGGGTATCAAGCCAATCTCGGGGCCTCGGTGCTCACGCGCATGATGCAGGAGGAGCAGGCAAATGGTGTGGAAATAGGCGATTTTATATTCAAGCCCCAGTTATCCGAATCGGGGGGCTATGATTCAGCCCCCATCGGGTCAGAAAATACGGGCAGTAGCGATATCAACAGCCAGGCCTCTATGCGCGTCAACTCAGATTGGGGCCGCGATGCGCTCGGCGCTTTTTTCAGTGTTGACGACCATCATTATTTAAACCTTCCCAAGGCCAATTATACAAACTTCGTTGCGGGCGTCGGCGGCGCGCTTAACCTGGGTAACGACACGGCAAGCCTTGCCTATTCGCATCAAGCCGACCATCTTAACGCACAAGATCTGGGCGTCGTCGGTGTTGCATCACCTGTCCCTTATGGAGTTGATGATGTGAGGCTGTCATACCAAAAACTTTTCAGCCGGATCAGCATCACGCCCTCTTTCGAGTATGAGTCTTACAATTTCGGCTCGTCCACTGGGGCGCTAACCATCAGCGATAATGCGTTGAGCCACCAGATTGAGAGCGAGGCAACCACCGGGAGCTATGCAATCGCCCCGGGCGACGCCGCTATTGTCATTGTCCGGATCGCGGAAGCGCAATTTCCAACCGCACCGACGGATGATTATTTCGATACAAGCGGATTCGCGGGGCTCGACTATAGAGGCAACAGCATCATTCAGTACCGCGCCCTTGCCGGTTATGAAGTTCGCCACTTCAATCATTTATCCGGCACTTCCATCAGCTCCCCAGTGTTCGAGCTGAATGCGGTGTGGATGCCGACGGAGCTGGATACCGTCACGGGCAATGCTTATCGGGAATTCAGCGACCCGACATCCGCCTTCGCGCGGGACCAGATCGTAACTTACGGAAGCCTTGAGCTGGATCACGAACTGCGTGAAAACGTGTTTTTGCGTGCCAGCGCGCATGTTGGCCGGAGCCAGCCGGAATCGTTCATAGCGGCCTTCGGAGGTGAGACTCAGAACCAATATGGTTTTGGCGCAGCCGTGTTCTGGAACGTCAACCGCAACGTCATCGCCACGCTCAGCTACTCATTTCTTAACAACCGTGATAGCGGCGACGCGACCGAGACACTTTCCAACAACGGTAGTCCGACAAATTTCACCAGCAACGTAATTATGCTAGGATTTAAACTTTATGAGTAGCATTGGTACGGAGGCAGTCACTATGGTTATTTACCAGATATGTTCCAAGGAGTCCGAATGACTCGTTTCAATCTCGCCATCCCGGCGTCCGTACTGTTCGTACTTGCAGGCTGTACGCCCGGCGGTAATCTTGCCATGCTGCCTCCCGCCGCGGACCAGAACTATCATCTCGGCGCGGGTGACCAGATCAGGGTTATTACGTATGACGAGCCGCAGCTCACCAATACATTCACGGTGGCGGCAGACGGCAGCGTTTCCATTCCCCTGGTTGGAAGTCTGCCGGCTTCGGGGCTGACAACCAACCAGCTCGCCGGCGCCATCACCGCATCGCTCACCAATAGCAAGCTGCTCAGCCAGCCCAGCGTATCGGTGGAGATTGCCGCCTATCGCCCGATTTCGGTTCTTGGCGAGGTGAATCATCCTGGGCAATATCCTTACGAGCCGGGCATGACAACGCTTGACGCCGTCGCGCTGGCCGGCGGTTTTACCTACCGGGCCGTGACGGATTATGCCAACGACCAGAGAAGCAAGGGGACCGGAGCGGGCCAGGCGACCGAAGGCCGCATCGAGCCTGGCTCGGTCCTGGAGCCGGGCGACGTAGTCACGATATACGAGCGCTATTTCTGAATAAACCGGGCAATGCAGTTCAACCCGAGACAACTGCTTGCGTAATGCATTGATAGAGTTGAAAATTTTAATAAGCCCGCAGAGCATTCTAGGTATCTATTCGTTCGCAAACTAAGCTCACGATAACTTTTAGTGACGGCACGTGTTTTTTGATACATGTCCATCCTTGAGTTCGCATCCTAGCGACCTTACGTGAGGGACCGCCAGTATGGTAAAAACACTGCATAGCGAGGCAGCATCGCCTCGGTCAGAGTTGAAGGCACAGAGCAAGCCTACCGCTGCCTGGGCCCCCGGCATCGCCGCTAAAACCCGGCAAAGCGAAGCCGCCAGCGAAAACGAACGGAGCTATTTCTTTCGCGGCTTCGTCATATTTCTGGCGATAGCGGCAGTATTCTGGGTCGCTGTGATCGGACTATTCCACCTGATCTGAGCTGCCACGATAGTAGCGCCAATCCTTACAACATCTCGCCGGCGTCCTTCCCGCCGGTAGCTGCCCGGCGGAGGGAACCGAACGCCATCGGCGCGTTTGCGGGCGTGGCGGCATAGCGTTGGGGCGTGGACACGACACCCGCCGCTCCGTACAAAAACCACGCCAGCGCGGCTGTCTTGATCGTGAACATATTGGCACCGATGCAGAGAGAGGTTGCCGTATAAACGATGATCATCGCTTTCATCGATGCCGCTTCCCGCGATGCCGGAACCTTCATAACCATCAGCCCAAGAAGGCCTAACGTCAGAGGTAATCCCATATTATTGATCACGTAGGCGTAGCCTGTATCATCCACGTAAATCGGCGATCGCGCCAAGCCGAACCATTGCGGCCAGCCCCAATAATTCAACAATCTGCCCGAGAATAACAGCCGGCCGGGAAAATCATCGCTCATGATGTAAGGCCGGATACTGGGTAGTTCATGTAGGGAGCCAACCATCAGGAGCAACAGCATTGCCCCCACGGGGATACAGAAGAGTACAAAACGCGACCGGTGAAGCGGCGTGCATCTTAACGCAAGCATCAAGAACCAGCAGACGAAGGCGAAGCGTGAATCCGACAATATGGCGCAGATCGCTGCTCCCAGGATCAGGATCGCATTTTTCCACCACACAGTTTGGCGGACGCTGAGACACCAGGCGAACACGATTACGGCAAAATTTCCCATCGAGACAGGCTCAAGGAAAACGGAAGAGAATCTCTGCGGGCCCAACAAGGAAGGTAAAAAACTCCGCGCTTCCTGGCCGCCGCGTACGCCGCTGATAAAAGACGTCGAATTGCCGTAGTTGACTACCGACGTCAGCACCCCTTTATCGACATAATATGACCAGATATTGAACAGTTTCCCAAACTCCACAGGCATCGATGCTTCAAAGCTGCCCAGTGCGAGCACAATGGCCATGGTGATCCATACGAGGCGGTTGCCTCGCTGGACCGACGTAAGGGTGCCGAGTTGAAAAAATATATAGGCAATACTGACGTCATGCAGAAGCTTCAGGTTGAGCCCGGCATTCAGAAATTTCATCGCAAGCATCATCGTAACGACGACGATGGTTATGCGGACGGCAAACTCCGAAATCCGGCTCCGGATTAAATAAAGGCCCGTTATCAAAATCAGGCATTCGCAAACAACAACGGTTCCATTGGAAAAATGTACACCACTGACCGTACTGACAAAGCATAGAGCCGCGTTGAACAGGACCGAGGCCAAGACAAGCCCCGCACCGCCAACACCCAGTTTGGCGTGGGTTCGCGCTTGTAAGTGGGTTCCAAAAGATTCGGTTGTCAGGTCCATAGAATTCATATGCTGCCCCATGATGATGTGCCAACATATGCACCGCATGATGCTAGTATAGGATCAAGCACCGGAGCTCACCATGGCTTCTTTCGCAGCAGAGGCAATACCGGCGCCAGACTCTCGCGATTTATTCAAATAGCGGCCAAAACGTTGCGAAGGCCGTTCAACCACAGCGTAAAGCAACGACGCGGCGGCCAGACATAGCGCCGATAATGCCAAAAGGGATGCGGCCTTGACCCCGAGCCCTTGTGTGGTCAGCCAACGCTCAGCCGCCCAGGAGGTAATATTGATGATCAGAAAATGGCTCATGTAAAACGAAAAGGATATTTTTCCAAGATAGAGAGACAGGCGCGATTCCAATATCCTGTACACTGGCCCCTGCTGGTATGCCAGCCCAAAAATCAGTGCCGCGAAACCAAAGGCATCCAACACCGGGGCCGGCGGAAAAAACAGGGTGACGGCGATAAAAACCAACGCCAGACAGGTTATAGCTGACGCCCAAGATGCCATATATTCCGGCGCCAGTTGATAACAGCGGTAAAGGCAAATCCCTGCGACAAAGCAAAAGAACATGCGCACCGATCCGAACGTTCCCGTCGGATTATTGTTGGCATGATGTGAGAGGAACAACAGAATGGTAAGGATGAGCAGGCTGCAGACTGCATAGGCAATGCAACGCCAATAGGATATTTCGCGTGCAATGACCCAGGCCAGAGCGGGGAACAGGATATAGCCGAGAACTTCCGCGCTCAACGTCCAAGATACAATATTCCACTCGCCTAATTTCAGAACTGTCCAACTCTGCGCGAGCAGCAGCGTTTGCACGAATCCCGCGGCGGACAGATTGTGCATTCGGTAAGCAAAATGTGGATCAAAAAATGTGCGCTCGGCCGCGACATAGGACGGCGCGAGCAAAACGAAAGGCACCAATGCGAAGAGGATAACCGTGTTGAGCGGGTAGACCCTGAAAAACCGTGTGATGAAAAAGCATTTTAGTGCGTTTTGCGATATTATTTTGAAATCCCCCGCATGAACATGCATCAAAATGAAGCCTGAAAGGATAAAAAAGAGGTCAACACCGCGAAATCCATTGACCAGAAAGCTCGATTTCAGCAGGGCTGGTGCATTTAAAATATGCGCCGCGAAACCATTCAAATGTGTAAGAAACACCCAAAGCGCGGCTACCCCGCGCACGCCTGTCAGGCTAGGTATGGAAGTACGACCCTTATTCAATAACTGCCTCCAATATTAGCCCACAAAATGGCCTGGTAGTGATGCCACAAACGGCGCTCCCGCACATAGAGAACGCCTGCGAGCATGCCACACACGAGGCCGGAAACCCACAAAAAATGGAGGGTACGAAAGAGTTTTTCTCAATTTTCATGTGATTCAATATAGCAGAGCAGGTTTAGCGAATTCATCCCCCCGATTATAATATTATGTCCACCTACGAGCAGCCCGGAATTTATACGTGCTTTTGCCGCTGGTTATGATACCCTGCGACGCGTTACATGCTGTTGGTTGGGCGTATGTTTTTTTGAAGGAGCCGGCATTGCTGGATTTTGTGGGGAAGGCCGATGCATCGTTTCGCGAAGATTACGCAGGCGGTTAAATGAGCATTCCGTTAGAGAGCCCAATCACGACGGAGACCTCGCTCAAGAAACGCGTTGCACATAGCGCGATTTGGATTACGGTCGAAATGGCCGGCGTGCAGGGCACCTCATTCGCCGTCTTCGCGGCCATGGCCCATTTTATCGTTCCTCGCGACTTTGGCCTTATCAGCATCTGCTTTCTGGCATTGCAAACCCTGCAGATGCTGGTCCTTTATAACGTCGCCACTGTTGCCGTCCGGAAACAGCGGGCGGTTGATCTCGATTACACAACCGCATTCTGGATCACCATCGGGCTGTCGGTCGCGTGTTTCGTAATTCTTCAGGCCTTTGCCCCGTTCGCGGAAAAACTGTTCCATGCGCCTGGCCTGCAGCCGGTCCTCAGGGCAATGAGTGTGATCATTCTGTTCATGGGCCTATCGCGCACGCATGAAACATGGATGATGCGGCATTTCCGTTTTAAATCGATGGCCATTCGCGGCCTGACGGGCGCCATCGCCGGCGGTGCATTGGGGCTTTTTCTGGCTGTCAAAGGCTACGGTGTCGGTGCCCTCGTTGGGCAGCAGGTTGCCACTGCGATTCTGTCCGTGGCTTTAATCTGGATCGTTTGCCCTTGGCGTCCAACCTTCAATTTTTCCACAGAAACAGCATCTGAAATTTTCGTGTTTCTGTACCGCATCATGCCGAACAGTGTTGTTTATGCCATCAATCAAAATTGCGACACGTTTCTGGTTGCCCTGTTTTTCGGGCCGGTCAGTGCCGGTTATTACAACGTTGGGAAGCGGATCAGGCTGGCACTTCAACTCGTTGCCGGCGGCCCGATAAAAGGCATTGCCCTGCCGTCTCTGGCAGAAATTCAGAACGATCCCGACCGCCTGCGGCGCGGTGCGCTCAACTCTCTGCAGTTTCTCTGTGTGGTTTGCGCCCCGGTTTTTTTTGGCGCGTCCGCGGTTGCGCATGACGCCGTCATTACGATTTTTGGACCCAATTGGGCCGCTGCCGGGCCGATCATGCAAACGTTAACCATCGGCGGCTTGGCCCTTGTACTGCTCAACTATAATGAGAATGTGTTTTTGTTAAAAAACAAACCGTCGTGGTGTCTGATCGCTTCTTTGGCCTATTCAATCCTCACCACATTGTTCGTTGTTTGCTTTATAGCTTTGAAAATACATATGCTCGCTCTGCCGTTCGTACTACCCTATTTGATCGTGTTTCCATTGTCGGCCATCATGGTTTCAAAGTGCCTTGATATTTCTGCGAGACAATGGATCGGCGCGTTACTTCCCGGGGTTAGCTCGGCGACATTCATGTTCGTTGTCGTGCAAATATGCGGGCATTATTTATCGGGCTTTGGCAATCCCCCTCGCCTCTTATTGCTTTGTGTGGTTGGCGGCGCTTCATACGCCCTGGCGCTTGGCATTTTCTGGAGACACAGCACAAAAATGGTCATCGAAACCCTATTGCATGCACGAGGCAGATAAGATGAAATTTCGTTCTCCTATACTCGGCTTGTTCACGGTACTCCTGGCTGCTTTTGTCGCGATACATCCGGTCAAGGCGCTAACTCCATCAGATAATATTCTATGGGGCGTCAACGAGAGCGGGCTTGAGTTCGGCAAGGGCCCCCTTGCGGGGACCAATTACTCTGTACCTGATCCAAGCTATTACCTGTCCCGCGGCGTCCAGCTTATCCGTGTGCCATTTCAAATCATCCGCCTTCAGCCGGTGCCAAACGAACCGTTGGCGCCAAATATGGTTGGATACCTCAAGACTATTATTGCGAAAGACAGCGCTGCCGGTGCGATCACCGTGCTCGATCCGCACGGCTATGGTTTTTATCCCATCGCTGGACAGCCACAGGATATTTTAAAAAACCCCATAACCCAGCAGGACTATCTGGACCTGATGCAACGCATTGCAGCAACATTCGCACATGACGATGTCGCGATCGCCTTGATGAACGAACCCCACACAGGCGCGGATTCGGATTATGCACCTGTGTGGAACAAAGCGATTGCCGTGATTCGTGAAGCGGGGTTTTCCGGTGTCATCATTGTACCGCACAGCCATTGGAGCACTGCGAGTGATATAACGCCGGACCAGCCTTTTACCGGGACCATTGTAGACCCGGACAAAAACTGGGTGCTGGAACTTCATTTATATCTCGACCCCGATAATACCGGCACATACCGGCAACAAATTGCATCTCCTACCGTCGGCGTTGAGCGGCTCGCTGGCGCCATTGCCTGGTCCCGGCAATCCAAAGTCAGGCTGTTTTTAGGTGAGACCGGTGTGCCGTCCAGCCCTGTTGGATTAGCCGCTTTTCAGCAGCTTCTCCAAAATATCGCAACCGCTCCAGATGTTTTCTGGGGTGTGGCGGTTTGGGGCGGTGGCGCCTGGTGGAAACCGAATTATTCAATGCGGCTAGACCCGCTCTACGGTGTTGACCAGCCGCAGTTCAACCTATTGGAATACATGATAACACCGGAATTGCTCTATTTTGCGCGAGATGCGACTGGGATTGCCCCCGATGTGCGCATACAAGTTGATGGCAAGGATATTGGTCCACCTGTCACGATTACAGCTTTACGCACCGGGCCGCCGCAAGTAGTGGCTGTGCGCTCGGCACTCAGCGCCGGCCCGCATCAAATTCGCATTCTGCCTGCCGGGCCCCCAGGTAGCGGGCCTGTCTACCTCATCTCTTCGACCTGGAAAGGAGTGGCGGACAGCGACCATTCCTATAAGGCTGTTACGAGCAGCGGTTACGAATTCAACATAACGATTCCGAATTAAAAAACGACCTCCTCCGTGCCGCACTGCGGTCTGCCTACTGCCAGGCTGCCGGACACCGCATCACGGGATGCACGGACGACTCTGCGCCATCCCACCATGGGATGATCCGCCATAAACAACAAACGATGGGGACGACACCATGAACTCTAAAATTGCCCCCCTGCGCCTGCCTGATCCCGATCGCGTCTACCGTGTGGCACAATGGCCGGCCGGCCGGATCGGCGAGACCAGTCTGCGCGAGCTGATCCGCAGCCCGTAATTCGAGCTGGTCGGCGTATATGTCCACTCCGCCGCCAAAAAGGGCAAGGATGCCGGCGCGCTTTGCGGCCTGCCACCGACCGGCATAAAGGCCACACGCGACATCGAGGCGATTATCGCCGCCAAACCAGATTGCGTGGTGGCGGTGCAAGATGGCTGCAATCTCGACGATATCTGCCGTTTCCTGGAAGCCGGCATCAACACCGCGACCTCGCGGACCGACTACCTGGAGCCCGATTACATGGACCCCGAAGTGCGCCGCCGCACCGAGGAAGCGTGCCGCAAGGGCAGTGCCTCGATCCACGCCAGCGGCGCCGGCCCGGGTTTCAGCTCCGAGGCGCTGCCCATGGTTGCCGCGCGGTATGGAGCGCATGATCATTGATGAATTCGCCAATATTCCGCTGAGCTGTCCTGACGTTCAAGTGACCGGTGGCATGGGCTTCGGCCGCCCCGTCACCGGCGTGTTCGACCCGGCTTTGCTGCACCACCACGCCCATGGCTTCATGCAATCGGTGAGTGTCGTGGCCAAGTCCCTGGGCATCAAGCTTGACGACATTGAGGTGTTCGGCGAAATGGCGGGGCGGCAAGATATTTTCCGAAGGGCTTGCGTGTGTTTCTGCTTGGTGAGGAGCGGTTGTTTGGCTTTTTTCTTCCCTCCCTCGCTCATCATTCAGGAAAGGATACAGGTGGCTGATAACTGTGCCGCATGATGAATAAAAACAGTACCGGCAGCCCTAGCAGCACCAAGGGAAATTGCACCAGCAACCCCGCGATAATGGCGACAGCGAGCGGCTGCTGCATCCCTGCCCCCTGACCCACATCCAACGCCAGCGGCAACAAAGTGAGAATAGCGGCCAGCGTGGTCATAGTGATGGGACGCAGCCGGTTGGCGCTGGCGGTGAGCAGCGCGTCACGCAGGGGCATTTCCGCGGACAGATGCTGAAATTCAGAGACGAAGAAAATCGCCATTTCTGTTGCGATGCCGACGATCATTACCATGCCCATCAGCGCCGTGATGTTGAGCTCCAGCCCGGTGAGGTACAGCCCCGTGAACACGGCGCTGGTGGAGAGTAGCGACGTGCCCATGATGACCAGCGCCCAGAGAAATCGCTCATACAGAGCCAGCAGCAGAATGAATTCCGCCAGCAATGCCGCAATGAAAACCCGCAGCAGTCCGGCAAAAGCGATTTGTTGTTGCTGGTATAGCCCGCCCAGCGTGTAAGTGACACCAGGGCCGAGCACGCCGGGTTTGGCGAGCGCGGTTTTCACATCTGCTATGCCCGTACCCAGGCCGCGCCCGGTGAGGCGCGCGGTGACATCCACAATCTGTTGCAGATTTTCCCGCGTGATTTCCGGCTGGCCGGACACGATGGTGAAACTTGCGATGCTGCCGAGCGGCACCAACGCGCCGGATGGGGTGGCGATGGGCAGTTGCGCCAGCTGGTCGGTGTTGAGCTGAGCCGCCCCGGTAAGGCGCACCCGCACGCCGATAAATTGCTGCGTGCCGGCAAATTGCGTGGCGACCGTGCCGGCCATCTCGGTCTGCACCATGGCGGCGATGCGCGCGGGATCCAACCCCAGTGACGCCGCGTGTGCAGAATCCACTGTAAAGTCGATGGCGTCACCGGCGGGGATTATGCCGTCATCGACGGAATTAACACCCTGGATTTTGCCGATGGCATCGGCCACGCGCAAAGCCGCCTGGCCGAGTGCTGCAGGGTCGGTGGCAGCGAGCTTGATCTCGATTGGTTGCGGCACGCCGGTGAGGTCACCGATCTCATCGCCCATCAACTGGTGCGGATCGATGGTAACACCTGGCACATGGGCGGTGATGGCATCGCTGATGCGGCCCATCACCACATCGATGCCGGGGCGCTTGGCCAATGGCGTCAGGCGGATGACGAAATCGCCTTTGTTCGATTCCGCGATATCGCCGCCCATGCCGGCGCCAGCCCGCATGGAGAAGCTGGCAACGGCGGGGTCATTGCGTAAAATGGTTTCAATTTGCGCCATTTCTCGTTCCGTCTCGCTCAGCGATGTGCCAGGGGCGGTGAGATAGTCGAGCACGAAGCCGCCCTCGTCGAGGTTGGGCATGAATCCGGTCTGCACCTGGCTGTAGGAAAACGCCCCCAAGGCGATGAGAACAGCCGCCGCGATGCCGAGCAGAAAGGGACGGCGGAACAATGCCGCCAGCCACGCCGCATGCAGCCGCGCGAGTCTGCCGTCATTCTTCGCGCCCGGGTCGTGCCAGCGCTGAAAATCGATGACGGTGCTGGCCATAAGCGGCACGGCGAGTGCCGTGAGCGCCCAGGAGGCGATCAGCGTCGCGGCCATGGTAAGGGACAGCGCCTTAAAAAAAGCGCCGGTGACGCCAGAGAGAAAGCCGAGTGGTGCGAAGACGATGAGGGTGGCGGCGGAGGAGCCGGTGAGTGGGCGAAAAAATTCGGCACCTACGCGCAGCACCCATAACCTGCCCTCGCGCGGCTCATCGCGCGGCTCGTCGCCGGTGCTGCGCCGCGCGATATGTTCGATCATCACGATCACATCGTCGATGACCAGACCGACCGAGGCGGCGAGACCGCCCAAGGTCATGATGTTGAAGCTCATGCCGAACAGTGAGAGCACCAATATGGCAGCGGCGAGCGAGGCCGGCACGATGGTGATGGCGAGCATAGTGACCCGCCAGCTGCGCAGAAACATCAGCAACACAATGGCGGCAAGCACGATGCCGATGAGAATGGCATCGCGCACTGAACCGGCGGCGGCCAGCACCAGCTCGCTTTGGTCATACCATTTGCTTAACGTCACACCCGGCGGCATCTGCGGCGCGAAACCGGCCAAAGCCTGCGTCACCTTTCCCGCAATCGCCACCATATCCGTGCCCGGCTGCTGGTAGAGCAACAATGTTGCGGCGCGCTTGCCATCGGCATCTACACCGAGAAATTGCGGCACCACGCTTTGCTGCACGCTGGCGACATCCTGCAACCGCACCACGCCGGCGGGGCCTGCGCTCAGCACGGTTTGTTTCACATCATCCAGCCCGTGCAGCGCATTATCCGCCATCAACAGATAGAGCCGATCGTGGTCCTCGACCCGCCCCGCCGCTTGCAGCGTATTGGTGGCGGCCAGCGCGTTGGTGAGGTCGTCGAGCGTGAGGTGGTAGGCCGCCAGACGGCGTGGATCGGCATCGACCTCGATCTCGCCTGTATCACCGCCTTGCACCTGCACGCGGGCGATACCTGGTATGGCGGAGAGCAGCGGCACCATCTGGTAGGTGGCGATATTTTGCAGCTGCACCTGGCCTACGTTTGGGCTGGTTAGCGCATAGGCCATGAAGGGGAAGACGTTGGGCGTCATCCGCAGCACGGTGTAGGTGGTGCCGTGCGGCAGGCTGCCAAGGCTTTGCGTAAGGGCAGCGTGCACGTTCAGCGTGGCGGCGGTCATATCCGTGCCCCAGGCGAAATCCACCGTTATCTGCGCCGATCCACGTGAGGTGCTAGAGCGCAGATCCACCACGCCAGGCACCGCGCGCACCGCCTGTTCTATGGGCTGGGTCGTCTGGAGCACCATCTGCGTTGCCGGCTGGCTCCCGGCATCGATGTTTATGCGCACGCGGGGGAAGGAGGCATCCGGATACAACCCTATGGGCAGTGATAAAGCGGCGGCTACACCGGCCAATGCGAGTGCCGCGGCCAGAGTGAGGATGGAGCGGCGGTGGCGGTCCGCCCAGGCGGCAAAACTCAATGCCCGCTTCCCTGGGTCTGCATACCGTCGGCCAGCTGGTAGGCGCCGGTGGTGACGAGGGGGAACGCCGGGTTAAGATCGGGGGCCAGCACGCTCATCGCACCACCCGCTTCCAGCACATGCACCGTTACGCGATGGGCGATGGATTTGGCGTCGAGCTGGTAGACGTAGTCGCCCTCAGCATCGTTGAGCACCGCATTGCGCGGGACCTGATAGCCGTCCACGCTGCCGGCGGTAATGGTAAGTGCCAGCGGTTCACCCAACGGTAAAGGCGATTGCGGCACCAAAATGATATCCACCAGCCCGGTTTGCGGGTTGAGCATGGCGGCGCGCTGCAGCACAACGGCGGCGGTTTGCGTGTTGCTGTTGAGGGCAGTGAGCATCGCGGCATCGCCCGGCGTGACGCGCGCCGCCTGCACCTCCGTAAGCCCAGCCAAGGCCACTAGTCCGCCCGGTGCAGCAAGCTTGAACAGGATGGTGCCGCCCGGGCTGGTGCCGCCAGGGCTGACGGATATAGCGGTTACAATGCCAGCGAAAGGGGCGCGTATCGTATGGTCGAGGCCCGTGCCCAGGGTTTGCAGCGCCTGCAGGCTTGCTGCGGCATCCTGCGCGGCTTGTGTGGCAGCGGCGAGATCAGCGGCTGTGGCGAGATGACTGGCGAGCAACGCCGCGACATGCGTGCGCACCGCCTGCGCCGCGGCAAGCCCATTCTGCGCGCGGTGCAAATCAGCGATTGATTGCGCATCCGGCGTGATACGGGCCAGCGCCTGCCCGGCCGCGACATCCTGGCCGGGGCGGACCAATATTTCGCTCACGACCCCAGGTGCGCCGAGCGTGACGGACTGCTCGGCGGCTCCCGCGATAATGCTGCCCGAGGCTGGGATTTGCCGCGGCACAGTCTGGCGCACAAGCTGGATGGTGCTGACATCGGCACTGGGCGCGGGCGGCTCCGCCGCTGGCGAGGTGCCGCTACGCAGATAGAAAAAAGCGAGCCCGGCCAGCAGCATTAGACCGAGAACAGCGAATTTTTTCATGGCGTGGAATCCTTGAGGGGCGGCAGGCCCAGGCCGAGCATTGTGGCAAGCGAGATTTCGGCGGTTTGCAGTTGTGCCCGCAGGGCGATGGCGGTGCGCTGCCGTTCGTCCGCGCCGCTTTGCAATATGGCGAAAGCGGGTGCTGAAATCTGTCCGGCGGTGAAGGCCTGGCGGGCAGAGGTAGCCGTGGTGGCAACCTCTTCGGCTTGCGCCTCGGCCGTTGCCGCCTGCGTTTGCAGGAGCAGAATACTGGCATATAGAGCCTGCGCCCCGCCTGCGGCACTGGCCAGGCTCGCCTGATATTGCGCGGCCAAAGCGGCGCGCGTGGCCGAGGCGGCGGCGATGGCACCACGCCCGTGATTGAACAACGGCAAAGTCAGCGTGACCTGCGGCCCCACCGTGTTCACGCCGGAGGTGTCCCGCCCCCCGGCAACGCCCAGACTGATGGGTAGGAATTGGGTAAGAATTGCCGCGCGTAGCCGCGCATCGGCCTGGGTGTAGCCGTAACGCAGCGCGATCAGATCGGGCCGGCGTTGCGCCAGCGTGGCAATTTCTGGGGCCAGTATGCCAGGAGCGGGCGGTAGCACGGCGACCGGCGCCAGCGGTACCGCCGTACCGGGTAGCAGCCCAAGCAGCGCGTCGAGCTGGTCGTGGTCATGCGCCGAGGTCTGCATAGCCGCGTCCAGCGCGCTTTGCGCCGTGCCCAGCGCCGCCAGGCTGGTCGCGCCATCCACCATCGTCTGGTTGGACTGCGCGATTTGAACCTGCGTCGCGGCATCAATCGGGCCGAGGAGTGCTACCTCCTGCCGCAGGCTGGCGATGATGGCTTGGTCAGCTTCCAGATTAACCGCCAGCTGCTCAGCCTGCGATGCCACCTGCCATTCCTGCCACAGAATACCGGCATCCACCTGGGCCAACCCAGCCTTGGCCGCCTGGCGGTTGGCCTTATAGGTGATCAGCCCGCTCACATCCTGCGTCAGCCCGGCGGCGATGGATGGCATAGAGCCAGGCCCACCCAGCAAAGCGCCAAATCCGCCGCTGATGGAAGGGTCCGGTGGCAGGCCGGCGCTCAATAGTTCCGCATCGGCGACATCATGCTGGGCCCGGGCAGCAATCAAATCCGGATCGTTGAGTACCGCCAGCGCTGCCACATCGGGTAAAGAGAGCGGTGCGGCCACGGAGATCGCGCCACCATCGGGCCGGGTCAGACACAGGGTACCGAGCTGGCTGTGCAAATGAGGAATCGTGACCAATGGTGCCGGATGGTAGGCGGCGCAGGCTGCCAGCACCCAGCAGCCAAGCCAGGGTACACGGCGTAACATCGGTAAACTCATAAATGTCCTTTGCGCCCCTATTCTTGACCTCAACGCTACGCCAGCCTTGTCGAAATTTAATCTCTCCACAATCCCTTTGGTCTCGCGGCAGAGATGAGCTAACCAGAACCATGCGCATTTTGTTGATCGAGGATGACCCCAAGGCCGCGGCAAATCTCCGCGCCGGGCTGGAGCCCGAAGGCCATCAGGTAACCGTGGCCCCAGACGGGCGCGATGGGTTGCTGAGTGCCGCCGCCGGCGGGTTCGACGTGCTGATCATCGACCGCATGCTGCCGCTGCTCGACGGCCTTACCCTGCTGCGCACCTTGCGCGGCGCGAGCATCCACACCCCTGCCCTGTTCCTCACCGCCATGGGCGGGCTGGATGACCGGCTGGAGGGCCTGCGGGCCGGCGGCGATGATTATCTGGTAAAACCTTTCGCTTTCGAGGAACTCTCCGCCAGGCTCATCGCCCTGAACCGCCGCAGTGCCGCGCCGCCCAAACGCACCAAGCTGAAAATCGCGGATCTGGAACTCGACCGGCTAAGCCGCACGGTGCAGCGTGCCGGACGGAAGATCGAGCTGAAACCCAAGGAATTCGAACTGCTCGAATACCTGCTGCTGCACCAGGGCGAGGTCGTTACCCGCACCATGCTGCTTGAAGATGTGTGGGGCTTCCATTTCGTGCCGCAAACAGTGATCGTGGAAGCGCATATCAGCCGGTTGCGCGGCAAGATCGATCATGGCTTCGTACCGCCGCTGATCCATACCTATCGCGGTGCGGGATATAAAATCGATGTGGCGTGAGCGTCCGTCCCGCACGCTGCTGAAAACCTCCGGCTTCCGGCTGGCTTTGCGCAGCCTGGCACTCTCACTCGGCGGCGCCATACTTGTGTTTCTCATCATCCATCGCGATGCGGACACAATATGGCGCGAGCAGAACGATATTGCCGTGCAGGCAGCGATGAGCGATCTGCTCTCGGACATCCAGGAAGATAACCAGAATGTGGCGCAAAATGTACGCGACACGATGGATGAAGGCGGCGGGCTGTTCTTTGCCGATTTTGCGCCGGATGGAAGTTTTCGCGCCGGTAATTTCAACGTTACCCCCGCCGTGCTTGCCAGCTGGCACGGCACACGCAATTTCGAGCGCGAGGATGGTTTGACCCTGCCGCCGCGGGTGTTGGCCGTGCGCGGCGTGGCGCACCGCTTCGGCAATGGCGAGGTCATTATCATAGCCGCGAACGCCAGCCCGTTGCTGACATTGAATGCGCTGGTCGCCCGCTCCTTTGCCGCCGTATTTGGCACCATTTTGGCGTTGGGCCTGCTCAGTGGTTATTTTTCCGCGCGCACGGCTTCGCGCCGTGTAGATGGCTACGCTATCGCCATAAACGAGATCATGGACGGCGACCTCACGCGCCGCCTGGCCGTAGGACGCGCGGGCGATGAGTTCGACCGGCTCGCCACCGGGCTGAATGCGATGCTGCAGCGCCTGCAAGAGCTGATGGAAAACCTGCGCCAGGTGACGAACGACATCTCGCATGACCTCCGCTCACCCTTGGCCCGCTTGCGCGAGCATTTGGAGCTTTCCCGCCGCCGCTTCGCCGGGGCTGAGCTTACATCCATGTTCGACGAGGCACTCGCGCAGATAGACCAGGCGTTGGAGATTTTTACCGCCATGCTGCGCATTGCCGAGGTGGAGGCCGGAGCAAGGCGGCGGAATTTTGCGGACCTGCCCATCTCCGAAATTCTCGACGGTCTGGCCGAAGCCTATGAGCCGGCTTTTTCCGCCGCCGGTATTGGTCTTACCGTGGACGTGCCTGCGGGGCTCGTATTGCGCGGTGATAAGGAATTGCTGCAGCAGATGCTCGCCAACCTGCTCGATAATGTGACGCTGCATGCCGGGGCGACACAAGCGCGCATACAGGCGGCGCAAGTGGGCCGGCGCATCAGCATCGAAATTGCCGATAACGGCGCCGGCATACCGGCGGCCCAGAGGGGGCGCGTGTTTCAGCGCTTCGTCCGGCTTGATGCTTCTCGACATCTGCCCGGCCACGGGCTCGGCCTGTCGCTTGCCGCCGCCATTGCGGCACTGCATGGGGGGGGCATCGAGCTGCAGGACAATCATCCGGGACTCAAAGCGGTGATCAGCCTGGGAGCTAAGTAAACATCAAGGGTTTGGCGCGTAGATCAACAATTTGAGACTGCCGGGCGCAAAACTGTAATGCGGATGCCCGTCCGGTTTACTGGGTAGGATAATGCCGGTAACCGTTGCCGTAACGGTCAGCACATCACCATTTGCCTGATCCAGCGCCATTGTACGTGCGCCGCGCGCGGTCTGCACCGTGCCGAGCAATTTTGGCGCGCCACTGTCATCGATCACCGTCAGCGTGCCGTCGCCATTGGCGGAGAAAGCGCGGTGGCGCGCGGCATCATAGCCGGCGGCATCCGTACCCTTGCCGATGGGCAGAGTGGCAACAACGGCGCCGGTATCAGCGTTCAGCACATCCATTATGCCGTTGTGGCAGGAGGTGAACAGCCGGTGTTTTTCCGCGTCCAAGGCGAGCCCGGCCGGCTCAACGCAGCCGGTCGTTGGCCAGCGGGCTGTGATGATCCGTTTTGCCGTATCGATACGGATAATTTCGTTCGCACTTACGATATTGATGTAGAGCGCCCCCCTGCCATCCGCGACAAAAAATTCCGGGTCGCCACCGAGCGGGATATCGGCGTAAGCCGTGCGCGTGGCCGGGTTGATGGGGGTGAGCGCATGGCCATCGCCGCCCGAGACATAGATGGTTTTCGAGGCCGGATCATAGGCCATGCCGTCCGCATCCTCCACGACAGGCACGCTCGCGAGCGGTTTGAAAATATCCGGGTTGAAGGCTATAGCCTCGCTCTTCTGCGTGCTGTCTGCCCAGATATCGCCGGTGGCGGGGTCGATGGCGATGCCATGACTGCCCGGCAGGTCCGCCAGCTGCCCGATGACCTGCCGCCGCTGCAGATCCACCACCGTGACCTGGGTGCCATGCGCGACATAGAGGCGATGGTGTTTCGCATCGACGGTAAGATAATCCCATTTGACCCCGGCGCCGAGCGGTACGGTGGCCACGAGCCGGTAGAGAGGCGTGGCAAAACTGGGAAGGGCGGGCAGGCTGAGGGCAAGTGCCAGCCAGGCGGTGCGAAGAGGCTTCATGTTTGGTCCTAGACTATAAATTTAATCGCCATCCACACTGGCGGCGGCTGGGCGGAATATAACGGCGACGGTGACGGTTTCCGCCTGGCCGTGGAATTCATCCGGCGCGGGCGGATAATGCGCGATGCGCACCGCCTGCATCGCTGCGGCGTCGAGCAGCGGAAAACCACAGCTCGTCACCAGCGTGATATTTGATACGGTTCCGTCATCATAAACGAAACTGACCACGGGCGCACCAGCCTCATGCGCGGCACTGGGATAGACCTGATCGGCCACCGCCTGCACCGCGGCGCGCATGGCCAGCCGGAACATATCCACCGTACCTTGCGAGATCATCGGTGGTTGCACGGGTGCTGGCGGGGTTGGAGGTGCTGGTGGCGGTATCACTTTCGGCGGCGGCGGCAACGGGTGCTGCGAAACAACATGGTGGATGACACGCCGTGCTACCGGACGCGGAAGCGGGCGTGGTGGCGGGGGCAGTAGCGGCTTGGGCGGGGTGATGGGCTGCGGCGGCGTGACCGGCTTGGGTGGTGTGGGTTGCGGCGGCGGTGGTTTGGGCGCCGGCGGTGCCACGATGGTAATCTGGACGGTCGCCGGAATCTGCGCCGGCGGCGGCGGTTTTGTCGGATGCGTCAGCACCAGGGCCAGGACCCCTAACTCCAGCAGCAGCCCGGCCAGTAACGCCCCGGCAAATTTCTTGCCATCCGGCGCCTGGTTGAGCCACTTCTGCGGCATATTCATTATCATATCAATCCAAAATAATTATTGGCTTAAGTTGGCAAATGGGGGCCGGCCAATGCCGGCCCCCATTTAAGATCCGGCGTAATTCAGTCCGGCTTAAAAGGACACCGGCACGCTCAACGAAGCATAGGCCGAGAAACCAGTAAGACGGAAATAAAGCAGATTACCGGCACCATCGGTGCCGTTATCGAAAATGATCTGCTTCTGGTTGGTGATGTTGTCGAGGTTGAACTTCACGTTCACCGGAGTCTTGGCCGGCTGATCATGGTTGAATGTATAGCCCATCGCAAGGTTCACGACATTATACGGATCGTACCAGCCGCCCGGGGATTTACCGCCGGCCGGGCTGTTGGCTTCGTTGCCAATGCCGGTATTGCCGCTGAATTCACCGCCGGTCCACTGATCGATAACCGAGGCAAAAATACCGTTTGCATTATAAATCGCGCCAAGATTGGCGGTACCCTGCGGCGCGCCGGCGATTGTTACTTCCGTCGAGGTTTTGAACGCCTGGTTATATCCGGCATTGCTGAACAGGGAGATGCCGTTACCGAAGCTGTAAGCCGCCTCGGCCTCGACACCGCGATAGATGGCACCACCATCATTGAAATAGACCGGCGCCGTTTCCGTCGAACCGTTCAGATTAATACTCTCATTCATGTGATTGATGAAGTTTTGAAAGTGAATCGTATAGATATCGCCGCCGAGCGCCCAATGGTCATCCTGATAGGCAACACCAGTCTGGAAGTTGATCGTGCTCTCCGGCTGCAGGCTCTGCGAGCTGATGGCCGGGGTGTAGAAAGTATTGAGGTTGGGTGCCAGGAAGCCCTCCGCCCCCTGAACATAGGCCGACAAATTCGGGGTGAACGCGTATTTCACCTCGAAAGACGGCAGCAGTTTCTGCCAGTTTTGTGTATGTCCGGTCGGCAGCTCCGTCGTCTGCTGCACCTGCGCGTCAAGCGCACGGCGGAAATAAGCCCATTTCACGCTGCCGGTTATGGTCAGGCCGGCGATCGGCTGCCAATCCACCTGGCCATAGGGCTGGAACGTGTAGAGCTGGTTGTGCTGCAAACGCTCGATGGAACCAATGGCATTGTTAAAGCCTGGCGACTGCACCGCCCCGGCGTTATTCACGGTGCCCTGTCCACCATTGGTGTCCGCCGGATCGTAGTTAACCGCGTTGCCATTGCTCAGCGAGACATCCTGCACAAAGCGCGTGTTGACCTGGTGGTCGAACCAAAGTCCCGTCTTGATATCACCCCAGCCAAAATCCTTCTGCAGACGCTGGATGGTACCGACCGAGCGGTAATCATTCAAAAACACCTGGCCCGGAATGCCGGCGATCGGCGTGGCGCCGGGGGTGAGCGCCACCTGATTCGGGATAGCGCCGGAGGCGCTGCCGTCGTCGCCGTTCAGATCATGATGATAATAGGCGTAGGTATAGATCTTGCCGTCATATGAAAACCCGTCGCCAAGGTTCGACAGGACATCAGCATATTCCATATCGGTTGTGATATGGTCATTATTGTATTTGTAAAACGCCTGGGAGTTCGGGTCATCGCTATAGGCATAGTTCCAGCCAAACTGAGACATCTGGGCGTCCGTCGCGCCGAGCGAGGGATTTTGGTAGAGCTGGTTATAATCGGCGAGCAACGTGATGGTGGTATTGCTATTGACCGGGATCACCACCTTGCCGAAAAGATTGGTGCGCTGCTGGTTCGCATTTTGCAGCGCGCCATTGCTTTGAATATGCTCGACATTGAACACGGCGGTGGCACCATTGGCCGTGGTGATGGCACCAGAGTCGAGCCGCACACCGTTATCGGACGTATCATAGCTGCCGTAAGAGCCGTTCAACGTCGCCGTGCGGGTCGGTGCCGGATCGATCGTGCGGATGGATAATGTGCCGCCGAAAGTCGCGTCACCCACCGTTTCCGCCGTGCCCGGCCCGCGGTCGATGATCGTCTCGCCGATTTCGGAATTGGTGAAGAACGAAGTCGAGTGCTGCGTAAAGTCGTTGGAATCGCCAATGGGAATGCCGTCATAGGTGACATTATACTGGCCGTTCTGGAAGCCGCGGATGGTGGGGCCGCTGGTTTCCATCAACCCGGGACCGTTGGGGTTGATGTTGTTAACCGAGGGTGTAAGCCGCGCGATATCCGCCCAGCTTTCCGAGCCGGTGAGCATATTGTCGATGATATGCTTCTTCACCACGGAGGTCGGTTGCGATGCGTTCAGCGGTGTCACGGAAGGTGCTTCATAAGGTGCCGTGCCCGGCGTGCTGATCAGATTGGCCGCATCGCCCGAGCCTGTGGAAACCACGGAACCCAGATCCAGATTGACCGGTGCGCTGGCGGTTTGCGCTAGTGCCGGTGCGGCGGCCAAACTCAAAGCCAACGCTAACGGCGAGCAGGCACGCGCCAGACTTTGGCGCATCGTGAAGTTGCAACCCATAATAAATCCCCTGTTTAAGGCAGGCGCGAATCTTCAATTTGCCGCGCCGCAACAGGCAAAGCGAATACTGCAAAACACCGCGGGAATGATGATGCTTATGCGAAACTTCGCTTTCAATCGCGTGATTTCGATTGTGTTTTCTTGTGGATTTTTAATGTTCACGCCGGTTGAATTGTAAACACAAAAAACCCGCCATGCATGGCGGGTTTTAAGCTGCATTGCGCGGCGTGCTATGGGCCCCCAGGCTCCGGCTGTGCCGCGATACCAATGTCGGTAACCGAAGCTTTCCGCGCATCGTCAATCACATTCATGAACTTCTGAAACGCCGTTGTTTTATCAGTGGCAATCGTAAGCTCGGTCTTGGCCGGGTCGCCATCATCCTCGAGCATAGCGGTGAGCGTTGTATCCGTTATGGTCTGGCCTTTCACCTGAATTGTGCCATCCGGCAGCACATTCACAGTGAGTTTAGGATGCGGCAGCTGGTCGGTCTGGGAGGAGACCGGCAGTTGCAGGCTAACCCCGGCATCAGGGATCATCTGCAACGTAATGAAGATAAAAAACACCAGCAGAAACAGCATCACATCGATCATCGGGATGATCTCAATTCGCGCCTTGCGGGTTTCGAAATAGCGCATTTTCATCCGCTATGCCTCAACCAGCATGGCAGATCGCGCCGCCGGCGTCCTCGCCGGCACCACGGGCGAGCCGTCTGTGCGGTTCACAATCATCATCTTCATGGAATCCAGCTGATGGATGATCAACCGCACCTGGTTGGTCAGGGCGTTATACCCCGTGAGCCCAAGCATGGCGATGAAGATGCCGAAGGCTGTGGCGACCAGCGCATCCGCCACACCGCCCGTGACTTCGGCCGGCGCATGGCCCGGTTGAGAAAGCACATGAAAGGCGTGGAACATGCCGATGATGGTGCCGAACAGGCCCAGCAGCGGCGCCAGCGTAACGGCGGTATCCAGCAGCCACAAACGGCGGTCCAGCAGCGGAGCGATCAGCATGATCGCCTCATCCAGCCGGTTGGCCATGGCATCCGGCCCGGCTGTGTCGAGATGGCGGATGGCGGTATCGAGCAACACCGCCTCGGGCAGATTGCCGGCACGCTCGCGCAGGCTATGCAAATCGGCACGGGTCAGCGCCGGATGTTCCGCCGTGGCGCGGATGATGGATTTGCCACGCAAGATGGTGCTGCGCAACGACCAGGACCGGTCTATGATGACAGCCAGCGCCAGCAAGAACAGCATGGCCAGAACATAGAGAACCCCGTCTGAATAATTGGCGAGGTAGATGACGTAACTATAGCTCAACACAGCGCCCCTTGATGTATGCGCCGGGCGATACAGCAATGCGGCGGGGCGGCGTGTGATAGATTTATGTTCGTTCTGGTCTAACTTTGCCGTTCTGTAATCCAGAAGACGGCCCAAACTCGGCCGTCGATATCACGCCCTGAAATCCCGCCGCCTGCGGCATAATGCTCAGCCGCCACCACGCCGGTTCTCAATCTCCAACAGATGCTCGGCCAAAGTGCGGAACTGCGCGTCCCAGTATTTGGCGTAGCGGTTTATCCAGGTGGCGGCCTCGGCAATGGGGGCGGCCTCCAGGCTGCAGCGGCTGATGCGGCCGGTACGGGCCTGGGTGACTAACCCGGCGTGTACCAGCACCTGGATATGGCGCGAGACGGCCTGGAGCGAGATGTCATAGGCGCTCGCAAGCTCGGAGACGAGCAGATCGTGACCATCCAGCCGTTCAAGGATGGAGCGGCGCACCGGGTCCGATAATGCCGCGAACAATGCGTCGAGCCGGGATGAAGCGGGATCGGGGGCGGCGGGGGCGGGCTTCAGCATCAATAGGCGAATTTTGGGCGGAAGCCGGCCGGGCCATCAGGCAGCAGCTCGAAGAAATTGTAAACCGCGCAAAACTCATCACCTGGCCCGAGCCCGGTATCGGAGACGCGCAGGATTTGCCCGTTCTCCTGGCGAAACACCGATATGCCGGGGTGCCAGCCGTTTTCGCCGCGGTAGCCCATGTCCGCCGCAAAGCTGGTATTGGCATGGGAGACCATGCGGAAGCGCCAACCGCGCGAGGCTGCGAATGCCGCTTGTGTTTGCGGGTCGTCGGGGCTCGTGACCACAAAAGCGGCGCGGTTTTCGAGATGCGCCAGCACGCCGTTGAACCCATCCGCCCACATGGTGCAGGCGGGGCAGGATTTGCCCATGTTGTGGATGATGAAAAGGTCGGGCTTGTCGCCGAATAATGCCGAAAGGGCCACCTTCCCCTCCGGCGTGCCGAAAACATAATCCCGGGCCACCTCCGGCTCGACTTGCGCCTGGAGCGTGCGCATCTCAGACCTGATGCCGGCGATCTGCCGCCGGTAATCATTCAACTGCACCACGGTATCGCGATAGGACATGTCGATCTCCTCCAATGACGGCCGATCATAGTCAACATTTTGATTGATAGTCAACATTTACATTGACAATTCACGCAGAGCCGCTTCCAAACGCCGCTTTCAAACAGGGGGCGGCTTTGTTATGGCTGCGCCTGTCCGAGGATGAGCGTTGATGTATCATCCATCTGGAGCAATCCGGCACTGACGGAAGGGAAACTGCATGCTGAGGGCCTTTGCTTGGGAGAATGGCAAACTAATCTGCGTGGAGCCGGAAAACTGTGCGCATGCGGCATGGTTCGACCTGGAAAACGGTGTGCCCGAGGAAATGGCCTTCGTAACGCGTCATACCGGGCTGGCACTGCCTGGCCATTCTGACCTCACCGAGATCGAGACATCCTCTCGTCTGGCGACCGACGGGCCGGTGCTCACCATGTCGATGCCGATTGTAACCCGCGGGGCCGAGGGGCTGCATGCCGGGGTGTGCGGTTTCGTGCTCTCGCCGGATGCGCTGGTAACCCTGCGTTTCACCTCTAGTGCCGTGTTCCAGCAATTCTCCAACCAGCCGCATGCCATTGCCGAGCCGGTGTCCGCCTTCGTGTTCGTCTCGCTGCTGGAGGCGATTGTCGACCGCCAGGCAGATGCGCTGGAGGCGTTGCGCGCCGAGCTCGACCATTTGTCACATAAAATTTTTCATCACCGCATGGCGGGCAAGGCGCGGGCGACGGAGCTGGAACTGCAGGCCATGCTGGTCACGCTGGGGCGCAGTTACGACACCATCTCCTTCCTGCGGGATAGTCAGTTGGGGGTCGCGCGCATCGCCCCTTATGCGGGCACCGCGACGACGTGGATTCCCAAAGCGGTGCGCCACCGGCTGGAGTCCGTCCAGAAGGATGTGTCCTCACTGAATGAATATTCCACGCATCTTACGGACAAGGTGCAGTTCCTGCAGGATTCGACTCTCGGGCTGATCAACATCGCCCAGAACGCGCTGATCAAAGTGCTGACGATCGTCTCCATCGCGGGCATTCCGCCGACGCTGATCGCCGGGATTTACGGGATGAACTTCAAGAACATTCCTGAATTGAGCTGGACCTACGGCTACCCCTATGCCTGGGCCTTCATGATCTTCTCGGCCGTGGCACCGCTGGTTTGGTTCCGCAAAAAAGGTTGGATATGAATTTTGATATGACAATGTATTTTACGCCAGACGAAGCCACGCCGGATGAGGCCATTGCCGCCATTGGCGAAGAGCTGGCGCTGTTCGACGATTGGATGGACCGGTACGAATTCATCATAGAACTAGGGCGCAAACTACCCCCCTACCCCGCCGCGTTGCAGGATGAAGCCCACCGCGTACAAGGCTGCCAAAGCCAGGTGTGGCTGGCAGCGCATGAGGAGGGTGAAAAACTCTTCTTCACCGGCGCCTCCGACGCGGCAATCGTTTCGGGTCTGGTAGCCCTCGTCCTGCGCGTCTATTCCGGCCGCACGAAAGCGGAGATTCTCGGAACCCCCGCCAAATTCCTGCATGATCTAGGCTTGATCGGCGCCCTCTCCACCAACCGCGGCAACGGCGTAGCCGCGATGGTGGAAAGGATTCAATCTATAGCAAGCACCGCCCTGTAAACGCGTTATGGCGAGTCGAGTGGTGCGGTCTGGTGAGAACCGGCGCGGAGCGTACCCTTGTACGCGAGCACCGGAAGCGCAGCCAGACCGTGCCAATCGGCCACCAGAACGCGTTTACGAGCCGCCAGAACGCGTTTTACGACCAGTGGCCGTCTAGCCAGACCCAGCGGCCGTTTACCACGACCCAACGGCCGTCGACCCAATGGTGCCAGCTGTTCCTGCGGACATCGTAACGGCCGCCGATCCAGATGTAGCGGTAACCATTCCAGCGCCAATGGCCGGGCACCCAGACATAACTGGCACCAGGCGGCGGCGGAACCGCCTCGTAGCGCCGCGGCGGCGGAGCGCGCCAGCCCGGCGGATAGGGCGGCATGGGTTGCGCGGAGGCCGCGGTACCAAAGCCCGCGGCACAGGCCGCGCCCAAAAGCGATTTCGCAAAAATTCGGCGTGTCGTCATATTTCCCTCGTGACTGCAAAGGGTGGGACCACGGGCAATTCACCCAGACGGCTTGCTGCCCCGGCAAACGGTACAAAATTATGGCAACGAGCCCACCCTGAGAAAACTTAATCAGGCCGTTACCTAATCACCAAACTTATTGCTGCGCGGAAACCCATTGGGCGGCAGGCGGCCGGCGGCGGCACGCGCGCCCAGCCATTCCGTCAGCTTCGTTTCGGTGCGCGTTTTCTCGCCGATGCGCCAGCTCAAGCCCTCGGCCATGGCAAAGGTTTTAATGTCGGCCAGCCCGCCATCCTTGTATTTCTGCAATTGCACGCCGGTGCCGCGCGGCATTTCCGGCAGCTGGTCGAGCGGGAACACCAGAAGCTTGCGGTTCTGGCCGATGACGGCGATGTGATCCCCGCGCGCCGGCACGCAGGCGGCCCATTCCTCCCCGGGCCGGAGGGTGAGGATGGTCTTGCCCGCACGGCGCTCGGAAGCCAGCTCCGCCCCGGGCAGCAGAAACCCGCGCCCGGAGGTGGAGGCAACGAGGTATTTCTGCGCCATATCGGGGATGAAGACGCGTAGAATCCCATCCTCATTGGCCAGTTCCACCAGCAGGCGGATGGCCTGGCCATCACCACGCCCGCGCGGGATGTCTGACCCCTTCAGCGTGTAAACACGGCCGTTCGTGGCGAGCAGCGCGATCTTATCCGTCGACTCACAACGCAGCAGATGGGCGAGCTTGTCGCCTTCCTTGAATTTGAGTTCGGCACCCTCGGCGAGATGGCCTTTCTGCCCGCGAATCCAGCCCTTTTCCGAGAGGATGATGGTGATAGGCTCGCGCTCGACCAGCGCCTCCGCGACGATTTCCAGCATGGGTGCGGCAGCGGAGATTTTGGTGCGGCGGTTCCCCAGCGGGCCCTTGCCGAATTTCTCGCGGACCTCGGCAATTTCCTCGCCGATTTTAATCCAGCGCTTGCCTTCATCTTTCAAAAGCCCCTGCAAGCCCTTCTGCTCGGCGGAGAGTTTCTTGTGCTCGTTGCGAATCTCCATCTCTTCAAGCTTGCGCAAGGCGCGCAGGCGCATGTTGAGGATGGCCTCGGCCTGTATATCGTTCAGTTCGAAGGTTTTGATCAACATGGCTTTCGGCTCATCCTCGAAACGGATGATCCGGATAACTTCATCGAGATTCAAGAAGACCTTGATGTAGCCATCGAGAATCTCAAGGCGTTTGCCAATGGCATCGAGCCGGTAGTTGGTGCGGCGGGTCAGAACCTCGTGCCGGTGGTCAAGCCAGGCGCGCAGGATAGCCTTCAGCCCCATCACACGCGGGGTGCGGCCATCCAGCACGTTCATGTTCAGCGAAAACCGCGATTCCAGCTGGGTGGCGCGGAACAGCGAGGCCATCAGCATTTCCGGATCGACCGTGCGGGCCTTGGGCTCCAACACCAGCCTAATGGTCTCCGCACTTTCATCGCGCACATCGCCCAGCAGCGGCAGTTTCTTGTCGCCCAGCAGCAAAGCGATCTGCTCGATCAGCCGGGATTTCTGCACCTGATACGGAATTTCGGTAACCACGATGACCCAGGTGCCGTGTTTCTGCTCCTCACGCACCCATTTGGCGCGGGTGCGCAAACTGCCCCTGCCCGTCTCGTAAGCAGCGCAGATCGTAGCTGCATCCTCCACCAGCTCACCGCCGGTCGGGAAATCCGGCCCGTGCATATGCACCATCAACTCGGCCGTGGTGGCGTTGGGGTGGGCGATGAGATGCTGGGCGGCGGCACAGACCTCGCCGGCATTATGCGGCGGAACGGAGGTGGCCATGCCGACGGCAATGCCGGTGGCGCCATTGGCCAGCAGATTGGGGAACGCGCCGGGAAGCACCACAGGCTCGTTTTCCTCGCCATCATAGGTCGCGCGGAAATCCACCGCATTCTCATCAATGCCGCGCAGCAGAAACTCCGCTACCTCGGTGAGCCGCGATTCGGTGTAGCGCATGGCCGCGGCGTTATCGCCGTCGATATTGCCGAAATTGCCCTGGCCCTCGATGAGCGGGAAGCGCGAGGAGAACTCCTGGGCCAGCCGCACCAGCGCCTCGTAAATCGAGCTATCGCCATGCGGGTGGAATTTACCCATCACGTCGCCCACGACGCGGGCGCATTTTTTGAAGCCCGAGCGCGGGTCGAGTTTCAGCTGGTGCATGGCGTAGATGAGCCGGCGATGCACGGGTTTGAGCCCGTCACGCACATCGGGCAGCGAGCGGGACATAATGGTCGAGAGGGCATAGGCCAGGTAGCGCTCGGATAAAGCGGTGCCCAGCGCCAGCTCGTCTATCTGCCCGCCAAGATCAATCGGCATGTCGCGCCCCCCTTAAAGCCCTTCGGAAAGGGCTTCATAAAGCTGCGCCCGCGCCGGTGGAAGGGGGCGGTGGCGCGCGCCGAACACATCGCGGGCGAGGAAATGGCCGGTCAAGCGCAGGGCAGCCACGCAATCGGCCGGGTTGGGTTCGGCTTCGGTGATGAGGAATTCAGGCATCGGCAAGAGCCGCTCCACCCATTCCCCGGCTTCGGAGAAGGTCACCGCGCGGCCGGTACGCGGCGAGACATAGGCCAACGGGTCGTTGCCGCCGCCACCCGAGAGATCGAGGCCGAAACCCAGCTCCTTGAGCAGCACGACCTCCCAGCGGCATAATTCGGCCAAAGCAAAGCCCGGAATGTCGATGCCGGCGAACAGCCGTAGCAGCCCGGCGAAACTGGCGGGCATCTCCTCACGCTCGGGCAACGCCCCCGCGGCCAAAGCGCAGGCCGCGCTCAAAACGGCAAGGGTTGCCGCGTCATGCATGGCCAAAGCCGCCACAGGGCGGACCAGTTCGGCGGATAACGCCCCCAGCTGGCTCTCCGTCCGTGCCACCCAGCGGGCGGATAAAATATTGCCCCGCTGCCAGGTCGCGGCGTGGCGGCGCGAGGCCCCGCCCTTGGCCAGCCCGCGCCACAGCCCCTGCCCGGTCAGCACAGAGGCAAGCACATCGCCTTCGCCATAGGGGCTCGTTTCCAGTAGGATCGCCGGGCCTTCCCACTCCATGCCGGGTTAAATCAGGCTGGCGGAAATAATCTCGGCCCACACACTCGCAGCGGCCACACTCGCAGCGCCGCCGGCATTAGATACACACTCGGCCATTTCAGTGGTGAAAACCACCTCGCAGCGGCCCTGGTGCTCGCGCAGGGCCAGCACCAGCCCACGCGGTCTGGTATCGCGCAGAACCTCGCTGCCGGAGGCCAGCACCATGCCGGCTTCGGTGAAGATTTTAACCGTGAAGCGGACCGGCGCGGATTGCTCCGCCACCCGGAAAGAGACCTGCAATTCGGCATGGTCGCGGATTTCCACCGAGAGGGTGAGGCGTGCCGGCGGTTCGTCCGCCGCATTGGGGCGCAGGCGCACACCACCGCCGCTGAGGTGGAAGAACCCATCGTCCTCCACATTCTCGGTACGGAAGAAGCGGGCCGGGCCGTCGGCCGACAATACCGGCACCGGGCGCGGGGCCGGGGGCAGGCGCTGCTGGCCGCGCCGGTACAGCAGCACGTAATCGCCGGAAATAACGGTGATGAACTGGGCCAGCGGGTAGCAGCGCGCCATATCGGCCGGCAACGGCTTGCCGCCGGTTTCCACCGCGATGAGCCGTAGTGCCGGCGGCAACGGCTGGCTCAGAATTTTCGCCGAGGCGCTATCCGGGGTGATGATCAGCGTATCGGCATCGCTGAAACGGTGGAAGCTGAGCAATTGCGCCAATTTGCGGGCCTTGATGGTGCCTGCCGGATGGGCCAGCAAAGCGGGCCAGCCCTCCGGACCAACACGGTCGAAATAGCCGTATTGCGCCTCATCGGTGCTGACCGCGGCGGTGACATAGGTGATATTGTCGTAGGAGAGGGTGTTGAGCAGGCCGGTACGCCGCAGCTGCGGATCGGCTTCAGCGGCGAGGATTTCGGCCCCCGGATATTCGGTGGCGAACGCCACGGCGCGGTAGCCCGCACCGGCTCCAATCTCGACGATGCGGCGCGGCTCATGCGCGCATTTCAGCCCGCGTGCCGCTGGGTCGAGCATGGATATGGCGCGATCAACATCGCCGGTCCCGGCACGCACCCATAGCGGATGCACACGTTCCTCGACCATGATGGCGGCCAGGCCCGTCAGCCCGCGTGTTTCCTCGCGCAGCCGCACCGCACTGGCGGCTGTGGGAACATGCCCCCCCACCCTGCTGAACGCGCCGCCCATAGCGTCGGTTGGGACGTCGCCGCTCATGCTGAGGCCTTTTTGGCCAGGGCAGCCTTGGCGGTGGCGGTAAGGTAGCGCGCCGCCACCGGCAGAAGCTCGTCGTTATAATCGTAATTCGGGTTGTGCAGCGAGGCCGAAGGGCCGTTGCCAATCCAGGCATACGCGCCGGGGATATCCTGCAAAAACCGGCCGAAATCCTCCGCCGCCATGGAAGGCGGCAGATCGCGCCGCACCTGGAGCCCGGCTGCCCGGGCGGCGGCCTCAGCCAGATCGGCCGCTTCGCTGTGGTTAACGGTAGCAGCCAAGGTACTGAAAATCTTCAGCTCGGCGGTAAGATTATGCGCCGCGGCGGTGTGCCGGGCGAGGTCGGCGAGACGGGTCTGCAATAGGGTCATCGTGGTCTCTGAAAGGGCACGCATGGTGCCGGAGGCGATGGCGGAATCGGGGATCTGGTTGCGCGCCTCGCCGGCCGAGAGCGTGCAGGTGGAGATGATACCGGCCTCCAGCGGGTCGATATTCCGGGCCGGAATGGTGTTGAGGGCGACAATGAGATGCGCCAGCCCCTGCACCGGATCGGCGGTGAGATGCGGCATGGCGGCATGGCCGGCGCGGCCGTGCAGCGTGACGACAAAATTGGCGGCGGCGGCCATCACCGGGCCGGCATGCAGCGCTACCGTGCCGAGCGGCAGGCCGGGCCAGTTATGGTAGCCGAAAATTTGGCTCATCGGGAAACGGGTGAGAAGACCATCGTCCAGCATGGCCTCAGCACCGCCAAAACCTTCCTCGGCCGGCTGGAAGATGAAATTGATGGTACCCTGCCAGTCCGGATCGTCACGCAGCCATTGCGCGGCGCCGAGCAGCGAGGCGGTGTGGCCGTCATGGCCGCAGGCATGCATCACCCCGGCGTGGCAGGAGGCGTAAACGGCCCCGGTGGTCTCGGCTATGGGCAGCGCATCCATATCGGCGCGCAGGCCAATGCTGCGTCCCTGCCCACGCACCAGCTGCGCCACGATGCCATGGCCGCCGATACCACCCCAATGCGGGATGCCCAGCGCCTCAAGTTCGGCGCTCACATAGGCCGCCGTGCCTGTCTCCTGGCAGGAGAGCTCCGGATAACTGTGTAAATGGTGCCGCCACACGGTCATGCGGGCGGCGAGATCATACGACATATTCTGCCCCCCAAGCCTCCCATTGGGATAGTAAGGATTTCCGCTTTGCTTTGTCGATAACAAAGCCCGATCAGCGAGCTGTAAACGCCATATTCAGCGCACGAAGTTACTTTTAGTCAAGATATTACGATATCGTTTCGTCAACCCAGCCGCGTCTCGCCGGTTTGTCTGGTATCCTGTTACGAAGCGCCGTGTCTCCAGTTTTTGCGGTTCACTGAATTAAGCAACAGACAGAGAATGAATCTCTGAAATTAGACGTTTACCGCGAAGAATTTAAAATTATACTTACGAGAACTTAATATATCACGATACCGTGAATCAGGCCGCCAAAGTCTGTAACACGCGAGACTCGGGCAAGGTCGGCAGGACCGCGCCATCTGCGGCGCGGCGTATAGATAGCCCGGACAAGTCCAGCCCGTGCGGGGGGGTAAACACAAAACCCGCATTGCCGGAACCCAGCCCCGCTTCACGCAGATCAACCCGCTTCTGGCAGGCCAGCACACAACCTAGTTGGGTCTGCCCATGCCAGACTTCAAGCAGGACGGGTAATGCAGGGTGATCCGCGTCCATGGCCCAACCCTCCAGCACACCATCCGGCCGCAGCCGCTCCAGCCAGCCGGCCAAAGCGCCCGGCATGCAAGCCGCCGCCGCGCGCGCCGCAACGGGGCGCAGAGCCTGTTCCAGCACCGCTCCTTCCAGCGGCCGCGGGGCGCATAGTGCTACCTGCGGGGGCTCCACATAACCCGGGTTGGCGCGAAAAAATGCCGCCGCGTTGTGAAAACTGCCGCGCAGGCCTGGGCCGTCGGCAAAGCTCTCGCTCCACACGCCTTCGGCCAGCACGCAATCATGCGTGCCGAAATCCAGCTGCACGTAATGCACCGTTTCGGGCGGCACATCTTGCGTGATGGTCACGCCATTCACCAGGTCACGCGCCAGAACCAAAACCTCGCCCAGCAGCATGGAGTGACCGGGGGAGACGAACAGATCGCGCAGCGGCGCCCCCTGCCCCAGCGCACCGGCGCGAATGCAGACCGGCGCCTTGTCGCCCGCCACGAACCGCCCGGCAAAACTCTGCCGACCGATCCATTCGATGCGCCGCATGCCGCCGAACCGCGTGGCCACCATATCGCCGGCCGCCAAACCCTCGACCAAAACTTCGCCGTTTGCAGTGAGGATGCACGTGCCATGCAGATAGCACATCGCCGCCTGTTCATAGCCTGCAACGACCTGCTGCAAAGCACCAGAGGTCAGGGAGTACGGGCTACCGCTCTCGCTCGGCTCCCAGTTCCAGATGAACACACCGTCTATGTTGCTCGCACCGGTACCGCCGTCCTCCTGCCAGGCGTCGAAAAACGCCTGGTACAGCAAAGCCTGGAGCGCCGCATCGGCAGTCGCCCCATCCGCACTGCCGTTGATGTCATAACCGGGCACGGCCGGATTTTCGGCGGCATCCGTTGAATTGGCGTAGCCGATTTCGGTAAAGAGCAAAGGCTTGCCGATCACGGCGGAAAGACCCTCGTAATACTGGATCAGCGACTTGCCGCCGGTGACGTTATAGGTGAGGGAACCTGCAGCCGGCTTGTCGATCCAGGCGTTGATGAGGTCCTGCAGGCTCGGATTACCGGCGGCGTTTTTCGGGATGATGTCGGACAGCGGCGCGTATTCGTCGATGCCAACATAATCGAGCTGGCTCCAGAAATCGACTTGGTTTGAGGTGTCACCGGTGATGTATTGCGAAGAGGTCTCGGCCGAAAAATCATTATTATATTGCCAATAACCCTGATTATCGTCCCAAAAAGCGGAATAGGTGAGCTTGCCGGTAAAAACCGCCTTCACATCCGTAATGATCTTGTCCCAGTAGGAGATATAGGCCGGGCCGGTGAGCTGATCGATCTCCGTGCCGATGTCGAGCAGCTGAGCGCCGCCGGCCTGGGCCAGCTTCGCCTGGTCGACGATCATGCTATCGTAGCTGGCAAAGAAAGCATTCGCCCCGGCGGAGCCGGCGGCACCAGGGTTATAATAATTACGGAATTCAGTGGCGTAATAATCTGTGCCGGCGGTGTTCGGATTAGGGCCCGCGTCATAATCCGCCGGTACGAAATCGATAAGCGGGCGCACCATCACCGTCAACCCGTCGCTCTCCGCCTCCTCGATCGTGGCCAATATATGCGGATCGGTCTCGGTATAGCCGCCGGCCACGTCGTCATCGACGACCGTGTTGTTTGTCGGGTCGATGTCGAAATCGGCGGTAATGGCGACTGAATTGATGTTATCGCCCTCAAGGCTGGCCAGTGAATCGGCCGCTTCAAACGAGCCATTGACGTCGCCGACGTAATTTACGCCACGATAAATCGGATGAAAATTATCAACGGTCACGTGCGCGTCCCCCATTCTGGTGGCGTTACGATAGGCAAGGCGCGATGCCTGTTACAAGTTAAATCGCAACACTTTGTTAATTGTTACCTGCAGTTGCATTGTGAGCCGCCAAATCGCGGCGGGCGGGAAAGTAAACTGCCCGCGGGTTAGCTCGCCTGTGCCAAAGCCAGGTAATTAACTGACAAATCGCGGCCGACGTTAAACCGGCGCAGACGAGGCGAGAAGGACAACCCAGCTGTGTCTGTGAGCCGCAGCCCCGCCGCGCGGCAGTGCCGGCCCAGTTCGGCCGGGGTAATGAACCGCTTCCAGTCATGCGTGCCCACGGGCAGGAGGCGCAAAATATACTCCGCGCCGAGCTTGGTCACCATATAGGAGGCGGGCGTGCGGTTGAGGGTGGAGAGGAACAACAGCCCGCCGGGTTCCAACAGGCTGGCCAGACTGCCGAGGAACGCCACCGGATCGGCCACATGCTCGATAATCTCCAGCGCCGTGATGACGGGGAATGTCACCCCTTCGGCGGCTAGGGCCTCGGCCGTACCGTTGCGGTAGGCGAGGGTCAGACCCTGCCCCCCCGCTTGAGCCTGGACTGCATGCGCCTGGGCTGCGGCAATAACATCCACCCCGGCATCCAGCCCCAATACGTCGTACCCCTGCCGGGCCAAAGCCTCGGACAGCAGCCCGGCGCCGCAACCGACATCCAGCACACGCGTACCAAGAGGAAAACGCCGGGAGATACGCTCGCCAACCCATCCGGCGCGCGGCCCGTTCATCATATGCAGCGGCCGCATCGGCCCTGTTTCATCCCACCAGCGCGCCGCCAGCGCGTTGAACTGGGCTATTTCCGCATCGATGACCGAATGTGTCTGCATTGCCGAATTTTCGCTCCGCCGCTATGTGACGCCCCACCCCGCTTATCATAGGGGCAAGTTTTCCACGAGGGTTTGAGTAGGGTTAGAGTATAGTGCGTATCGTGATGAAATTCGGCGGCACCTCGGTGGCCGACCTCGACCGGATTAGAAACGTGGCGAGGCGGGTGAAGGCCGAAGTCGATGCCGGCAATGAGGTTGCGGTGGTGGTCTCGGCCATGTCCGGTACCACCAACCAGCTGGTCGGCTGGTGCCAGGAGCTCTCCCCGATGTTCGACGCCCGCGAGTATGACGCGGTGGTGGCGACCGGCGAGCAGGTGACCGCCGGGCTGACCGCGATTGCGTTGCAGACTCTGGGGGTTGAGGCGCGCAGCTGGCAGGGCTGGCAGGTCGCGGTCGAAACCGACGGGCAGCACAGCAAGGCGCGTATCCAGAGCATCGAAGCTGAGGAGCTGCTCTCCCGCATGGCGCAAGGCCAGGTGGCGGTGATGGCCGGGTTCCAGGGCATCGGCCCGGATAACCGCGTAACCACACTCGGGCGCGGCGGTTCCGATACCTCGGCCGTGGCACTTGCTGCCTCACTGAAAGCAGACCGCTGCGATATTTATACGGATGTGGACGGAATTTACACAACCGATCCGCGAATCGTCCCTGGCGCGCGTAAGCTGAATAAGATTACCTATGAAGAGATGCTGGAACTGGCCTCTGTGGGCGCCAAAGTGCTGCAGACGCGCTCGGTCGAGCTGGCGATGAAGGAGCGCGTGCGGGTGCAGGTGCTCTCGAGCTTTACGGACGCACCCGGCACGATGGTTGTTGATGAGGATGAGGTTGTGGAACAGGAAATCGTGGCGGGTATCGCCTATTCGCGGGATGAGGCCAAAATCACCGTGCGCCAGGTGCCGGACCGGCCAGGCATTGCTGCTGCTATTTTCGGCCCGCTCGCCGATGCCCATGTCAATGTCGATATGATCGTGCAGAACGTGTCCGCGGACGACACCACCGACATGACCTTTACGGTCAGCAAAACCGACTTTTTGCGTGCCCAGGCCGTGCTTGAGGAAGCTAAGAAGTCCATAGGCTATGCTGAAATCAGCTCCGATCAGGATGTCGCCAAAATCTCCGTGGTCGGGGTGGGCATGCGCAGCCATGCCGGTGTCGCGGGCACGATGTTCAAGACGCTGGCCGACGAAGGCATCAATATCCAGGTCATCTCGACCTCGGAGATAAAAGTGAGCGTACTGGTGGCGGCGAAATACACCGAATTGGCGGTGCGCGCTCTGCACACGGCGTACCGCCTCGATGCTTGAGCGTATAGCCGAACATCAGGCGCACACGGCACACGCCGAAGCGACACTCCAGGCGCTGACCAAGCGGGGCCGGGAATTTCTCGGCACTGAGCATGCGATTCTGGCCGGGGCGATGAGCTGGGTGAGCGAGCGCCACCTCGTCTCCGCCATCTCCAATGCCGGCGGGTTCGGCGTGATCGCCTGCGGTGCCATGCCACCAGAACTGCTGGAAAAAGAGGTCGCGGCGACCAAGGCACTGACGGACAAGCCCTTCGGCGTGAACCTGATCACCATGCATCCGGCGCTCGAAGAACTGATCCAGGTGTGCGTGCGCGCCCGCGTCGGCCATGTGGTGTTCGCGGGCGGCATCCCCTCGCAGGCCAACATCCGCGCGGCCAAGGAAAACGGCGCGAAGGTGATCGCCTTCGCCCCTGCCCTGGTGCTGGCCAAACGCCTGATCAAATCCGGCGCCGATGCGCTGGTTATAGAAGGCTCGGAAGCCGGCGGGCATATCGGCCCGGTCTCGCTTACCGTGCTGTCTCAGGAAATCCTCCCCTATGTCACGGATGTCCCGGTGTTCGTCGCCGGCGGTCTCGGCCGTGGCGAGGCAGTGCTGGGGTATCTGGAAATGGGGGCTTCCGGCGCGCAGCTCGGCACTTTGTTCGCGGCCTCGACCGAGAGCATCGCGCATGAAAACTTCAAAAAATCCTTCGTCCGCGCCAACGCGCGCGATGCGATCCCTTCCGTACAGATCGACGAGCGCTTCCCCGTCATCCCCGTGCGCGGGCTGGTGAATGAGGGCACGAAGCGCTTCATGCGCCACCAGGCCGAGGTTCTGAAAAAATTCCAGGACGGCGAACTGGATAAAACCGCCGCCCAGCTGGAAATCGAGCATTTCTGGGCCGGTGCCTTGCGCCGGGCCGTCATCGATGGCGATGTGGAAAGCGGCTCGGTCATGGCCGGACAATCGGTCGGCATGGTGACGGCGATCATGCCCGTGGCCGATATTCTGGCGGCACTACGATCTCAGGCCATCTCTGCCTTAACAGCACGTGCAGAGCGTGGCTGAATCCCCGCCGAAAAGGGGTAAACGCAAGCCGAAATTCGGCGATACACGGAATCTTTTTGCCTCGCTGCGGGACCATCTCGCCTCGGGTGCCGCCTCCCTGGCTGATATCGCCCGGCTGGTTGCCATTGGGCTGCTGGCCGATGCCGCCGTTATCTACATCGCCCGGCCCGGCGAATTGCTTGAACTGGCCGCGACCCAGGGGCTGAACGTCAGCGCCGTGGGGCATACCCGCCTGCGCGCGGGCGAGGGCATCATCGGCATGGTCGCCGCCTCGGGCGATATCCTCAACCTGGCCGATGCGCAGAACCACCCGCGCTACGTGTACCGCGCCGAGATCGGCGAGGAGGCCATGGCCTCGATGCTGGCGGTGCCGGTAAAGCGCGCCGGGCGGACGCTGGGCGTTATCGCGGTGATGTCACGCGAGGCCAGGGTATATGCACCGGTCGAGGTGGAGTCGCTTGCCACCGTCTCCATGCTGCTGGCGGAGATTTTAGCGAAGGCCGGCGCCACGGATATGGGCGAGGAAGGGTTTTCCGACACCTTGCCACGGCGCTACTCCGGCCATGTGCTGGCCGCCGGCATCGCCCGTGGCCAGATACTGCCCTACGGCGCGCCACCACCCATCGCCCGGCTGCTTACCGACGACCCGCATGCCGAGCTGAAACGGCTGAACGCGGCGGTGGAGACGGCGAACAAAGGGCTGGACAAGCTGTTCAGCGCCAATATGCCGGGCGGGGCGACCTCGACCTCGCGCGACGTGCTGGAAGCCTACCGCATGGTCACGCAAAGCTCAGGCTGGCTGACGCAGATTCGCGAGGCGATCGAGGATGGGCTGACCGCCGAAACCGCCGTGGACAAGGTGGCGCGGTCTTTACGCGACCGCATGCGGCGCATCGCGGACCCTTATCTGCGCGAGCGCCTGGCGGATATCGAGGATATGGTCGGGCGGCTGATGGTGGCTCTGGGCGGCATGGCGCCCAAACCAGAGCGCGCCGATGGCTATATCCTGCTGGTGCGGCGTTTGGGCCCGGCCGATTTGCTGGATTGGCATTCGCGCGGCATTGCCGGCATCGCCATCGAAGAGGCCAGCGCCTCCGGCCATGCCGCGATTCTCGCCCGCGCTTTGGGCCTGCCCGCTTTGCAGGTGGACCGGGGTGCCGTGGAGACCGCGCAGGAGGGCGACCCCGCCATTCTCGATGCCGAAGGCGGCACGCTGATCCTGCGCCCCGAGCCCGCGGTAACCGAGGTTTACGACCGTGCGCTGGAAGCCCGCACCGTGCGCGCCGCGGCTTTGGCCACCTATCGCGATCGCGCCACCGTGACCAAGGACGGTACCGAGATAAAACTGATGCTCAACGTGGGCCTGGCCCTGGAGCTGGACCAGCTGGAGCGCACCGGGGCCGATGGCATTGGGTTGTACCGGACTGAAATAGCGGCACTGGCGGCGGGCGGCATCCCCGATGTGGCGGGCCAGGCGGCGGAATATGGCCGCGTGCTGGACCGCGCCCAGGGCAAGCCAGTGCAGTTCCGCACGCTCGACCTCGGCGCCGATAAATTGCTCCCCGGCGAGGCTGGTTCGGGCGAGGAAAACCCGGCCATGGGCTGGCGCTCCCTCCGCGTGGGCCTGGACCGCCCGGCGATTCTGCGCCGTCAGCTGCGAGCTTTGCTCCTGGGCGCGCAGGGGCGAAAACTCTCGATCATGTTCCCCATGGTGGCGACCGTGGAGGAATTCCGCACCGCGCGGGATTTGCTGGAGGCCGAAGCCGCGCGCATCCGCCCCGCACCTGAGGAGCTGGAAGTGGGCACCATGCTGGAAGTACCGGCGCTGCTGTTCCAGCTGCCCGGACTGCTGGCCGAGGCCGATTTCATCTCCGTCGGCACCAACGACCTCATGCAGTTTCTGTTCGCGGCCGACCGCGGCACGCCGGAGCTGGTGGACCGCTACGACACACTCTCCGCCCCGGTGCTGGAGCTGTTGGAAAAACTGGTGATCGTGTGCCAGGAGGCGGGCGTGGCCCTCTCCATCTGCGGCGAGGCGGCGGGGCGGCCGCTCGATGCGCTGGCCTTCGCGGCGCTGGGCATCACTTGCCTGTCGATGTCCGGCAATGCGATTTTGCCGGTAAAAGCCGTGCTGGTGGAGGCGGATTTGAACGCGCTGCGCCCGGTATTGCGCGAATTGCGCCGCGCCGGAGCGGCGGGGGGCAGCATACGCGAACCGCTGGCTGCCTGGGCGCGCGAGCATAATTTGGCGGTTTGAGACCAGAAGGTATAAAGATACAGCCAAATGCCGGATGAGATGAGCGGAACCAACGTGATGGAAGATGGGCTGAACGCGGGGACGCAATCGGTGGGAGCCGGTATGCGCGAAGTGCGCGAGCGGCTGGGCTGGAAACTGCCCGATGTGGCGGAGTCGCTGCGCATTCGCCCGGAATTTCTCGAAGCGATCGAGGCCGGGGATTTGGAGGCGCTGCCAGGTGTTGCCTACCGCGCCGGCTTCGTGCGTACCTATGCCCGCACCCTGGGGCTGGACCCTGACGAAATTTTGCGCCGCTTCCGCGCCGAGGGCGGGCTGCATGACGCGGCTGCCAAAACCGAGACGCGCTTCATCACCAACGTGCCCGATAGCGGTGTGCCCAAAGGGGCCGCGGTGATGGTGGGTGTAGTGCTGCTGCTGGCCGGCTACGGGTTGTGGTACCATTATTCCGGTACGCAGCGCCGCCTGGCCGAACAGGTGCCGGCAGTGCCGGCCCAGCTGGCCCCGCTGGCAACCCCACCAAAGCTGGAAGTGGCGCCGGTGACACCCGCGCCCGCACCTGCCCCCACGGCACCAAGCACCGCCATACCAAGCATCAGCCCGGCCGCAACGCCTGCCGATTCTGGCACCGCTAAGGCTACCGCGGTTCCCGTTATTCCCGCCCCTGCCCCACCAGCGCCCGGTGCCGGCATGGTCATAAGCGCCACGCAGGATGCCTGGGTCGAGGTGCATGACCCCGCCGGCAACATATTATTCAGCAAGGTGCTGCACCCGGGCGAGAGCTGGCCGGTGCCGCAGGAGGCCGGGCTGATTTTGACGACCGGCAATGCCGGCGGCACGATCATCACCACCAACGGCGTGGCCGCCGCACCTTTGGGCGCGCCGAGTGCCGTGCTGCATAATTACCAGCTGACCCCGGCGGTGACACCTGCCTCCACATCGTCCGCGACCGCACCGGCTGTAAGCGCGCCCTCAACCCCTGCCCCATCCGCCGCCGGTGGCGGCAAGAAATCTCAGGCCGCGCCCAGCGGCACGCCATAAGGACCTGCACATGAATTATCGCGAATACCAGCAGATCACCCGCCGTAAATCGCGCCAGATCAGCGTCGGCAATGTGAAAGTGGGTGGCGACGCGCCAGTGACGGTGCAGACCATGACCAACACGCTGACGCATGATATCGACGGCACCGTGGCGCAAATTTTGCGCGCCGAAAAAGCCGGTGTGGATATCGTGCGCGTGAGCTGCCCGGATGAGGAAAGCACGGCGGCGCTGAAGCACATCATCAAGCAAGTGAATGTGCCAATCGTGGCCGACATTCATTTCCACTACAAACGCGGCATCGAAGCGGCTTTGGCCGGTGCTGCATGTTTGCGCATCAACCCCGGCAATATCGGCAGCCCGGAGCGCGTGCGCGAGGTGGTTAAGGCGGCGCGTGACAATAATTGTTCCATGCGCATCGGCGTGAATGCCGGATCGCTTGAGAAACATCTTCTGGAGAAGTATGGCGAGCCTAACCCGGATGCGTTGGTGGAATCTGCTTTGGAACACGCCAAGATTTTGCAGGATCATGATTTCCACGAGTTCAAGATTTCCGTGAAAGCGTCGGACGTCTTCATGGCCGTGGCGGCATATCAGCAGCTCGCGGAGCAATGCGATCACCCGCTGCACATCGGCATCACCGAGGCCGGTTCCAAACGCGCCGGCACGGTCAAATCCTCCATCGGCCTGGGCTCGCTTTTGTGGGCAGGCATTGGCGATACCATGCGTGTGTCCCTCTCGGCCGAGCCGGAAGAAGAAGTGCTGGTCGGCTGGGATATTCTAAAATCGCTCGGCATCCGCCATCGCGGTGTGCGCATCATCTCCTGCCCCAGCTGCGCGCGTCAGGGTTTCAACGTCATCAAAACCGTCGAGACACTGGAAGAGCGCCTGGCGCATATCCAAACACCGATCACCCTGTCCATCATCGGCTGCGTCGTGAACGGACCCGGCGAGGCGCTGATGACCGATTTGGGCCTGACTGGCGGCGGCAGCGGGCGGCATATGATCTATGCCTCCGGCCGCACCGACCATACGATTTCCAGCGAGGAAATGGTCGAACATCTGGTGGAGCTGGTGGAGACCAAGGCCGCGCAGGTTGAAGCCGCAAAGGCGGCGGAAAAAATCGCGGCTGAGTAGTTTCGCTTTTTGAGGTTTGTGCCTCCGGAGCGGGATGCCGCTCCGGAGTTTTGTTTTTAATGGTGGGTTAGTATGGCGAATATGTTGCAACCGGTGCGTGGCACACGTGATCTGATCGGCGACGATGCAGCCCGGCATTCGCACGTCGTCGAAACGGCGCGCCGCATCACCGCACTGTATGGTTTCGCCGAATGGCAGACGCCGATTTTCGAGGACACCAAAGTTTTCTCCCGCACCCTCGGCGAAACCTCCGATGTCGTCACCAAGGAAATGTACACATTCGACGATCGTGGCGGCGATTCCGTGACCCTGCGCCCGGAAGGTACGGCCGGCGTGTGCCGTGCGCTGATTACCAACGGGCTCACCCAAACCCTGCCGCAAAAAGTCTTCTACACCGGCCCGATGTTCCGTTATGAGCGCCCGCAAAAAGGCCGCTACCGGCAGTTCCACCAGATCGGCGTCGAGCTTCTTGGCCCAGCAACACCGCTCGCCGATGCGGAAGTTATTGCCGCAGGATGGCTGACTCTGCAGAAACTCGGCGTTTCCGAGAATGTCATGTTGCAGATAAACACGCTTGGTGACGTGGAAACCCGCACTGCCTACCGCGCAAATCTCGTCGAATATTTTACCAAATATAAAGACGGTTTATCTGACGATAGTAAAATCCGGCTTGAAAAGAACCCGCTTCGTATCCTCGATTCTAAAGACGAAGGCGATCAGAAGCTGGTGATCGACGCGCCCAAAATGTGGGTACACATGACTAATACGGCGCGTGATTTCTATGACTCTGTTATGGAATACCTGCATCGTTTTGAAGTGCCATTTATACAAAACCCAACCATCGTACGCGGTCTCGACTACTACAATCATACAGCTTTCGAGTTCGTCACTACTTCTTTGGGTGCGCAAGGCACCGTGCTGGCCGGTGGGCGTTACGACGGGCTCGTCGAGCAGATGGGCGGTCCCTCGGTACCCGGCGTCGGCTGGGCTGCGGGGATTGAGCGGCTCTCCATGCTCATCGCCGCCCCACCGGCAGCGCATGTGCCTGTCGCGATCATCCCAATGGGCAGCGATTCCGAAGCCCAGGCCTTGGAAATTTTAAAATCCCTGCGGAGCAAAAACATAGCAGCCGAAATCGGCTATTCCGGCAACGCCAAAAAACGCATGGAGCGCGCCAACAAATCCGGCGCTGCCTTCGCCGTGCTGGTGGGTGACGACATAAAACTCAAAAACCTTACCACAGGCGAGCAGCAGGATGTGACGGCCGACACCCTCCCGGGGCTGTTGACGGCATGAGCGGCCAGATCACCACCGTCATTGCGAGCGAAGCGTGGCAATCCATCTTTCTCGCAACCGGCACAAAAGATGGATTGCCACGCTTCGCTCGCAATGACGAAGCTTCCCACGGCGCGGAGCGCGCGGCATGAGCGGCAACCTCGACCATAAACTCGACCGCATCCTCTCCCGTGCCGAGGAACTGCGTTTCGTACTCTCCGGCCAGCTCACGGGCGAGGCGTTTGTAAAAGCCTCGAAGGAGTTGGCCGAGATCGCACCGATCGAGGAACGGGTGATGGCGCTGCGGGCCGCTGAAAAGGCACGGACAGAGGCCGAAACCATGATGGCCGATCCGGAGATGAAGGATCTGGCCGAAGCCGAGTATCACGAGCTGAAGCAGCACATCCCACAGCTGGAAATGTCCATCCGTCTGGCACTTTTGCCCAAGGACGAAGCCGACGACCGCGCCGGGATTCTCGAAATCCGACCGGCGGCGGGCGGCGACGAGGCTGGGCTGTTCGCGGCGGAATTATTTTCCGCCTACCAAAAATACGCCGCCTTGCAGGGCTGGCGCTGGGAGCTGCTGGAATATAACGAGAGCGAATTGGGCGGGTTGAAGGAAGGCATTGCCGAGATCACCGGCAAATCCGTTTTCGCGCGGCTGAAATTTGAATCCGGTGTGCACCGCGTGCAGCGCGTGCCATCCACCGAGACGCAAGGGCGCATCCATACCTCCACCATCACCGTGGCGGTGCTGCCCGAGGCGGAAGAGGTCGATGTCGACATCAACGAGAGCGATCTGCGCATCGACGTTTATCGCGCCTCGGGCGCCGGCGGGCAGCATGTGAACAAGACCGAGTCGGCGGTGCGTATCACGCATATCCCCACCGGCACCGTGGTGGCGATGCAGGATGAGCGCAGCCAGCATAAGAACAAGGCGAAGGCGATGAAAATCCTGCGCTCGCGTATATACGACCAGCAACGCGCCAGCGTGGATGCCACCCGTGCTGCCGACCGCAAGGGCCAGGTTGGCACCGGCGACCGTTCCGAGCGCATCCGCACCTATAATTTCCCGCAAGGCCGCGTCACGGACCACCGCATCAACCTGACCCTACATAAAATCGACCGGGTGATGCTGGGCGAGTTCGACGACATCATCGAGGCCTTGATCGCCGAGGACCAGGCGGCCCGGCTGGCGACCGAGAATTGATTTCTACTCCCGAAGCTTTGGCTGCCATCACGGCGCGGCTCAAAGCGTCGGGCATCGAGGAACCACGGCGCGAGGCCCGGCTGATCCTGGCGGCGGCCCTGGGGACCAATGCGGCTGGGGTGATGGCGCGCGATGAGGTGGACGAGGCCGCCTACGAGCAACTGGTGGCACGCCGGGCCGCGCGCGAACCTCTGGCCTATATCACTGGCCACAAGGAATTCTGGGGGCTCGATTTTGCCGTCTCCCCCGCCACCCTCATTCCCCGGCCCGACACGGAAACCCTCGTCGAAGCCGTGATCGAGGCGGGACTGCGCCCCCGCACGGTGCTGGATCTTGGCACCGGCACCGGCTGCCTGCTCCTGGCCGTACTCCACGAAATGCCCGAGGCCTTTGGCGTTGGCGTGGACATTAACCCCCAAGCCGCCGCTTTGGCCCAGCGCAACGCCCAAGCCCTGGGCCTGGGCCACCGCGCCGCCTTCCTCGCCGGCAGCTGGGCCAAGGCTTTGGAGGCACAATTCGACCTGATCCTCTCCAACCCGCCCTATATCGAGCAGGCGGATTTGGCCGGTCTGATGCCGGAAGTAACCGCCTACGAGCCCGCCACGGCGCTGGACGGCGGGGCCGACGGGCTAACCGCCTACCGCGCCATCATAGCTGCCCTGCCCCGGAATCTTGCCCCAAACGGGCTTGCGGTGCTTGAACTCGGCGCTGGACAGGCTAAATCTGTTGCAGCTTTGGCCGCTGCCTCCGGGTTTGCGGCCACTCTCCGGCAGGATTTAGCCGGCGTTGAAAGAGCCTTGCTGCTAAAATTCTGCAAATAGGTCCCAAATAGGTCATTGGCAGAATGAGATTATGCAGCTAAGCACAAATGAGCGCGGGCTTTTTTGCCCCGAGTCCCCGGTACAAATCGGGGCCAATTCAGGGTGGCGTTTATCCAATTCAGGGTAGTATGCCATGCCGCGCCAGTCATCAGCTTGAGGATAGACACGAGCACATGAATATGAAGCGTATGCGTGGCCGCAACCATCGCCCTGGTGGCGGTGGTACTAGTGGCGGCGGTGGTTTTTCCCGCAACCAGCAGAACGGCATCCCCCTGAACCGGAACCATGTTTTCGACAGCTCCGGGCCGGAAATGCGGGTGCGCGGCACCGCGCAGCAACTTTTCGAAAAATACACGCAAATGGCGCGCGACGCCGCCTCTTCGGGCGACCGTGTGCTGGGCGAGTCCTACTACCAGCATGCCGAACATTACTTCCGCATCATCAGCGCCATAAACCAGGCGCAGGGCGTACCAAACCCGCCGCAGAACGGCCAGGCCGGCTATGGTGAAGGTGAAGGCGAGCAGCAGGTGCAGCAACAGCCCCGCCAGGACCAACCCAGGCAGGAGCAGCCGCGCCAGGAAAACCGGCAGGATAACCCAAACCGGGAATATCGCCAGGACCGGCCCGAGCGCCAGGAAAACCGCGAGAATCGTCCGGAAAACCGTAACGAAAACCGCGAGAACCGGCCGCGCTTCGAACAGCGCCCGCGCCCGGAATTCCAGCAGCGCGGCGAGCGCCCCTACCGCCAGCCGCAGCCGCCCATCGCCGAAGCGCCGATCGATATCAGCTCCGCACTCGAAGCCGAACTCGCCGCCGCCGTGGCCCAGGCACCCGGCATGAGCGAACAACCCCCCATCCAGCATACGGTCCAGCACCCGATCCAGCAGGAACTGCTGATCGCGGCCCCAACTCCCGAGCCGCGGGTGCCCGAGCCGCGCGCCATCCCCATCATCACCGAAGCCCCGCCCCCGCCGGCAGTAAAAGCCACCGCGGAGGCAGCCCCCGAGGAACCCGCGGTAGCCCCCAAACGCCCCCGCGGCCGCCCCCGGCTGGTCAAGGCCGAGACCGAAACACCGTCCGAATAGGGGCGAGGGTGTTTTAGGGTAAAAGGCCAGGGCTCTGCCCTGGACCCGCAGGGGCCTGAGGCCCCTGACCCCCATTAGCTTGAGAATTAAAAAAGAGGCCGGCTTCCTCGCTGTTGAAACAGCGTGGAAGCAGGCCTCTTTTTTAATTCTTAAACTAATGGGGGGTCAGGGGCCTCAGGCCCCTGCGGGGTCCAGGGGCAGAGCCCCTGGCCTTTTTATCCTAAAACACCCGCCCTATTCGGACGGTGTTTCGGTCTCGGCCTTGACCAGCCGGGGGCGGCCGCGGGG